>NZ_JBEOKT010000015.1:0-104692 GCF_040278685.1 Pontibacter populi | reverse complement strand
GTGTTGCTGATAAAAGGACAAGGTGCCAAGAAAGTGGCTTTTGTGGCAGCACTTGTTGAGTTTGCCATAGCTATAGTTGCAACTACAGGTTTTAACGCAGCCGACGGCAGCACACAGTTCGAACTGAACACGCCGTGGGTAGAAAGCGCCGGTATCGGTTTCCATATTGGTATGGATGGTATCAGCTTACTTATGGTGTTGCTGACCACATTCCTGGTTCCGCTGATCATACTTTCGGCTTTCAAACACGACTACAAGAACCCGAACGCTTTCTACGCGCTGATCCTGTTCATGCAGACCGGCCTAATTGGCGTATTTGTGTCTTTAGATGCGTTCCTGTTCTATTTCTTCTGGGAAGTTGCTCTTATTCCAATCTACTTTATTGCGGCTATCTGGGGTGGTGTTAACCGCATTCCGGTTACGTTCAAGTTCTTTGTGTATACTATCTTCGGTTCGCTTTTCATGCTGGCCGCGTTTGTATACTTATACTTCCAGACTGCTGGTACAGGTGTAGCAGCACACTCTTCAGATGTGCAGGCGTTCTACCAACTGGCCTTAAGTGCTGAGTCGCAGAGCTGGATCTTCTGGTTCCTATTCATTGCTTTCGCTATTAAAATGCCGGTGTTCCCGTTCCATACCTGGCAGCCCGATACCTATACCGAGTCGCCTACACAGGCAACGATGTTGCTTTCCGGTATCATGCTAAAAATGGGTATTTATGGTGTGCTGCGCTGGTTATTGCCAGTTGTACCGATGGGTGTTAGCCAGTGGGTTGAGGTGGTGCTAGTTCTTTCCATCATCGGTATCGTTTACGCATCTGTTATCGCCATCCGCCAGCACGACCTGAAACGCCTGATCGCATATTCATCTATCGCACACGTTGGCCTTATTGCTGCTGGTATCTTTACCCTGAACGAGCAAGGTTTACAAGGTGGCGTTATCCAGATGCTGAGCCACGGTATCAACGTAACGGGTCTGTTCTTTATCATCGACATCATTTATAGAAGAACAAACACAAGAGAAATTACCAGCCTGGGTGGTATCACGCAGAATGCCAAAGCACTTTCGATCTTCTTCATGATCCTGTTGCTGGGTTCTGTGGCGCTGCCGCTTACAAATGGCTTCGTGGGTGAGTTCCTGTTGCTGATGGGCGTTTACCAATACAATGCCTGGTTTGGCGCTGTAGCTGGCTTAACTATCATACTGGGTGCGGTTTATATGCTGCGCATGTTCCAGGGTGTGATGTTCGGTACAAAGTCGGAGGTAACAGAAGCTTTCACCGACCTTACATTTAACGAAAAGGCTGTTCTTATCCCGCTGGTAATTATGGTGTTCTGGATTGGTTTGTTCCCGAACACGTTCCTGAGCATTTCGGAACCTGCCGTGATGAACCTGCTGACGATCATTAACCGCTAAGCGGATTTAAATAAAGAAATTACAGGAAATAAGACGACATGACCTCGATCATACTTCTTTCAGTTTTCGGCATCGTTAACCTCTTTGTAGGTTTCCTGAAGTCTAAGAAAATTTTATTGCCGCTGGCCCTGCTGTTCCTGATCATTGTGTTCGGCACAAACCTGCTTGGCTGGAACAATACCCAGACCTACTTCAACAACATGCTAACCATCGATAATTATGCGGTGGCTTTTACAGGCATTATGGTCTTAACGACCTTATTCATCCTACCGTTCTCGCAGCGTTACATTGATGCCGAAGACGATAACCTGGCAGAGTATTACTCTCTCCTGTTGTTCTCGCTGGTTGGTGCTATCATGATGGTGGCTTACGAGAACATGATCATGCTGTTTATCGGTATTGAGATTATTTCTATTGCCATGTATGTGCTGGCAGGTAGCAACAAACGTAGCCTGCGCTCAAACGAAGCCGCTCTGAAGTACTTCCTGATGGGGTCTTTCTTTACAGGTGTGCTGCTATTTGGTATAGTACTGATCTACGGTGCGACTGGTACATTTAACATTGCAGAGATAAGTGCAGCTAATGTGATGGCTGATGGCACCACCAACACCATGTTCACGCTTGGCCTGCTGATCTTAGTAATCGGTATTTCATTCAAAATTGCAGCTGCTCCTTTCCATTTCTGGACACCGGACGTGTACGAAGGTACTCCTACCCTGTTCACGATGTTTATGGCAACAGTTGTAAAGACTGCTGGTGTAGCGGCCTTCTACAAACTGATGCACGCAGCCTTCGGCGCGTCGTTCACAGCCTGGTTCCCGACACTTATTGCTATAACCGTACTCACACTTATAGTTGGTAACATTGGCGCAGTCATACAAACAAGCGTGAAGCGTATGCTGGCCTACTCGTCTATCTCGCATGCGGGTTACCTGCTGATGACGCTGGTGGCTTTCAATGAGCTATCACAAAGCGCGATCTTCTTTTATTCGCTGGCTTATGCCGTAGCTTCAGTTATGTCTTTTGGCGTGCTTAAGTTAGTTTCGGATGAGCGTAAAGACGAGACTTTTACAGCCTTTAACGGCTTAGGCAAAACAAACCCATTACTTGCTTTTGTGATGACGGTTTCGATGCTTTCCTTAGCTGGTATTCCGCTCACAGCTGGTTTCTTTGGTAAGTTCTTCGTGTTCTCGGCTGTAGTAGCAACCGGAAACCTGATGTGGCTGGTCGTGTTAGCTGTTATTTTGGCTGCAGTTGGTATTTACTACTATTTTAAAGTGGTTATCGCCATGTACCTGCAGCCAGCCGGTGAAAACACAAAAGTACCGGTAAGCGGCTTCGCTACATTGGTTCTGATCATCTGTACTGTACTTACTATCCTGTTCGGTTTAGCGCCGGGCTTGGTAAGCAATATCCTGTAACAGGAAACTATAGTTATTAGAAAGGCTGCTCTGATAAAGGGCAGCCTTTTTTTGTTGGTATATATCTTATAGTTTCTGCTCCGTCATCCTGAGTTGAGCCGAAGCATCCTAAGTGTCCTCTACTTTCCATTTGTCATTTCGAGCCTAAGCGAGAAATCTATCTCAGCTTATAATTGTAGTCTGTTCTAACTTGAACTAAGCTATCCTTTCAAACCACTCTTTATCCTGGGAGCTTTATTCACGTATAGTTTCATCTCTGGCTTTGGTGCGCTCACGGCCGCGAGGGCCCGTCTTTGGGCATCGCGCGGTGCGAATCTCTTTTGCTCGTTCCTCGCAATGCCTGACGGCACCAGATATTCACAAGGCGCTCAACCCAAAGACTGAGAAATTTCTCATAGCCACCTTTGTCTATAGTTTGAACTGTTAAGCTTTGATCTTTCTCGTGGTTAAAATTCCGTAGGGACAGGTCGAGACCTGTCCGCCCAATAACGTGAACTATAGAACAATAAAGCCAACTATACCTATAGAAGAAGTATCCCCTTGAGGGGAATATAGGGGTGTTAAATCACCAACAATAAAACTATAAGGAAAACTATAGCAAAGGCCGAAAAGCTCCCCGCCTTGGACTACCGAGAAGAGATTTCGAAGGTAGCGAGCGTAGCTCTGAGGGGTTGGGGGTGGTTGGACAAACGCTAACTATAAAACAGTAAATCCAAACTATAATAGTAGCAGCCGAAACTCCTCCACAATCTAAAGCTCACCTATAGCTCTCCCAGAAATAATATACCAACACACACAATCTATCGCCGAAAGACTTAACTAATTTAAATCTAACAAAGTACAACTATACAGAGCCTATTCCAGATGCTGTACTTCAGAATTATATTGCCATTTATTTTGCTGCTGACCAACTGCAACGGCAAGGTACAAGTAGATGTGCCAACAGGGTCAGAAGTTCGGGAACAAACTACGCCAAGAGTAGGTGGCCATTGCGAAACCTGTGAGCTGATTTATGTAGGGATGCCTGAAACTATAAATGCAACCGATACCAGTGCCGGCTGGCAACTGCCAGGACCAAAGCTTATAGTAACAGGCACTGTTTACAAACCAGACAAGAAAACGCCGGCACCTGATATTATACTTTACTACTGGCAAACTGATAACAAAGGCATTTATGCCAACAAGGAAGGACTTGACCCAAAAGCTGAAAGGCACGGCTACATCCGGGGCTGGGTGAAGACGGATAAGAACGGCAAATATACCATTTACACCAACCGCCCTGCATCCTACCCAAGCAGGAACGCCCCCGAACATATCCATATGCTGGTAAAAGAACCAACTATAGATAATGAATACTACATCGATGACATCATGTTTATGGATGATCCACTGCTGCCAAAAGGCACAAGAGATGCTGCTACTATAAAAGGTGGAAGTGGAGTTGTAAGAGTTACCAAACAGGATGGTGTGCAACGAGCAACACGGGACATTATACTTGGACAGAATATCAGCAACTATCCAAAGCAGAAGTAAAAAACTATAGTTAGGACGTTCTAACTGTTCTAATAGGCTATAGTCCACCCAGATCTCACCTATTGTCGAGATGACAACGATTAAAAGATAAAATGAACCCTGTCAAACCTTAACTCCTGTAAATCCAGATTCAGACAAAAACAAAAAAGCCTGTAACATTACTGCTACAGGCTTTTTTGTTAAACTATAGTTGTATTACTACTTCTTCTCAGGTGTAGCAATATTTCTCATTTTAATATGCAGCTCATCTAACTGTGCATCCGCAATCGGAGAAGGTGCATCGATCATTACATCGCGGCCTGAGTTGTTCTTAGGGAAGGCAATGTAATCGCGGATAGAGTCGGAGCCACCGAAGATGGAGCAAAGTCTGTCGAAGCCGAAGGCAATACCACCGTGTGGCGGCGCACCATATTCAAATGCTTCCATCAGGAACCCGAACTGTGCTTTTGCTTCGTCGTTGGAGAAGCCTAACAAACGGAACATCTGCTCCTGCAAACGGCGGTCGTGGATACGGATAGAGCCACCGCCCACTTCTACGCCATTGATTACCATGTCATAAGCATTCGCACGGATATCACTCGGGCGATCATCAATCAACTCCATATCTTCCGGCTTAGGCGACGTGAACGGATGGTGCATGGCATGGAAACGGCCAGACTCTTCATCCCACTCCAGTAACGGGAAATCTACTACCCATAGCGCTGAGAAGGTATCTTTATCACGCAGGCCAAGTCTTGTTCCCATCTCCAGGCGAAGTTCGTTCAGGGCTTTACGGGTTTTGTCTTTACCGCCAGCCAATACAAGCAGCAGGTCGCCAGGTTTGGCGTTGAAAGCCGCAGCCCACTCAGCCAGGTCTTCCGGAGAGTAGAACTTATCTACAGATGATTTAACAGAGCCATCTTCGTTTACACGTGCATACACCAGACCGGTAGCACCAATCTGCGGACGTTTCACAAAATCTGTCAGCTCATCCAGTTGCTTGCGGGTATAGCTTGCAGCTCCTGTGGCATTTATACCAACTATAAGCTCGGCATCATCAAATACTTTAAAGCCTTTGTTCTTTACCAGGCTGTTCAGCTCCACAAACTGCATCCCGAAGCGGGTATCCGGCTTATCGGAACCGTACAAACGCATCGCATCAGCATAAGTCATGCGTGGCATCTTCGGCAGGTTCACGCCTTTCACTTTCTGGAACAGGTGGTGGATCAGCCCTTCAAATGTATTCAGGATGTCTTCCTGGGTTACAAACGAAAGTTCGCAGTCTATCTGGGTAAATTCCGGCTGGCGGTCGGCACGTAAATCTTCATCTCTAAAGCATTTTACGATCTGGTAATACTTATCGAACCCAGACACCATCAGCAACTGCTTAAACGTTTGCGGCGATTGCGGCAGGGCGTAAAACTCGCCTGGGTTCATGCGGCTTGGCACTACAAAATCGCGGGCACCTTCCGGTGTAGATTTAATAAGTACAGGGGTTTCTACTTCGATGAAATAATGGCCGTCCAGGTAATTGCGGGTCTCGCGCATAACACGGTGGCGCAGCTCCAGGTTACGACGAACCGGGTTACGACGCAGATCCAGGTAGCGGTACTTCATGCGCAGGTCGTCACCGCCATCGGTCTCGTCCTCTATCATAAACGGAGGCACTTTGGCAGCGTTAAGTACTTCCAGCTTGGTAGCTTTCAGCTCTATCGCACCGGTTGGTATCTTATCGTTCTTAGATTCGCGCTCAATAACTTTACCAACTACTCTTATCACATACTCCCGGCCCAGCTCACGAGCCTGATTCAGCAGGGCTTCCGGGGTTCGGCCTTCTTCAAAGCTTAACTGAGTTATACCATAACGGTCGCGCAGGTCTATCCAGAGCATGCCGCCTTTGTCGCGCAGGCGCTGTACCCAGCCAGTCAGGATAACTTCTTCGCCTACATTGTCTATTCGTAGTTCGCCGCAAGTATGAGTTCGGAGCATAGTAGTATTTCTAAGTATATAGCGCAAAAGTAATAATTGTTACGTTAGGTTGCAGCTAAAATAGCAGGAGCTTGCCAGATCTTAGTGAGTAAAAGTATACGCAGCTATAGTAAATCAGGGTCTCCCCTATTTTCAATACCAGTTTATTAGAGCAGTTAACAATAGCTCTTAACTATAAACCTACTCATCCTCAAAACTAATGGCCTATAACCCACAATAAATTAACAAGATACAACCAAACTATAGTTACTTAAAGCTGATAAGGCAACTATAGGTTAGGTTTGTCGGGAAAAAGGGGGCTTTAGTATAGTTTATTTTGAATAGGTGAACAGATTGATTTTATTTATATACAGTTATTTCACCTTAAAGTATAAACTATGGAGCTCGTAATACAGAATCTTTCTAAAACCTACCCGAACGGCACACAAGCGCTAAAGAACATTAACCTGACCATACCGAAAGGAATGTTTGGTTTGCTTGGTCCTAACGGTGCCGGAAAATCATCGCTGATGCGAACTATAGCTACGTTGCAGGAAGCAGATACCGGAAGCATTATGCTGGGCGACCTGGATGTGTTGCGCCAGAAAGAAGAAATGCGGAAGGTGCTGGGTTACCTGCCACAGGAGTTCGGGGTTTACCCTAAGGTGAGTGCTGAAGAAATGCTGGACCACTTTGCAGTGCTGAAAGGCATAAGCGATAACAAAGAACGCAAAGAAGTGGTAGCTGCCCTGCTGCAGCAAACTAACCTGTACGATGTGCGCAAGAAAAACCTAGGTGGTTACTCGGGTGGTATGAAGCAACGTTTCGGTATTGCGCAGGCGTTACTGGGTAATCCGCAGTTGATTATAGTTGATGAACCAACTGCCGGCCTCGATCCTGCGGAGCGTAACCGTTTCCATAATTTGCTAAGCGAGATCGGAGAGAACATCATCGTGATCCTTTCTACACACATTGTGGAAGACGTAACCGACCTTTGCCGCAATTTTGCCATCATCAACAAAGGCGAAGTACTTTTAACCGGCGACCCACTGGAAGTGATCAACAAACTGAATGGCCGCATCTGGCGCAAGTTCATCCATAAATCGGAACTGGCGGCGCACCAGCAACAGCATGATGTTATTTCATCACGTTTGTTTGCCGGCAAAACTATCATACACGTGCTCAGCGATGTGCAGCCGGGTATGGATTTCGAGCCTGTTAACTCAGACCTGGAAGACGTGTACTTCAGCAAGATACACGAAGCGAGCCGACAGCAGAAAGAGAATACAGAAGAACTTGTTGTGAATTAGAAACTGGCCTATCCCCATTTCTAATTTTTATTTTCTAATTCATAATTAAAAGATCCATGTTCAAGGAAATCTTCTTATTCGAACTCAAGTACCGGATGAAGCGTCCGGCTACCTATATATACTTTTTCATCCTGTTCCTGATGGCGTATCTGGCCATGCTGGCAATTGGTGGCGCTTTTGGCGGTGGTGTGGTGATCGGTGATGCCAGCGGCGGAAAAGTATTTGCCAACTCCCCTTACCAGATCAACTGGATCGTAACGCTGCTAAGCTGGTTTGGTGTGCTGATCACTTGTTCTATGATGGGCACGCCTATTTTCCGGGACTTTGAGCATAAAACACATTCGCTGTACTATACCACGCCTATTTCAAAAGCAGGTTATATTTTTGGCCGTTTTACAGGTTCGTTCCTGGTAACGTTGTTTGTATTTACAGGTGTGGCGCTTGGAGCCATGTTTGCCACTATTATGCCGTGGATGGAGCCTGAAAAAGTAGGCCCGTTCAATTTGATGTGGTACATACAGCCGTACTTAACCATCATCATCCCGAACCTTATACTTACCGGTGCTATCTTTTTTACACTGGCAACGCTTACCCGCAGTGCACTTTCTATTTATGTAGGCGGCGTTATCTTCTTAGTGATGTACGGTATTGCCAGCAGTCTTACCAGCGACCTGGATAACGAATTCATCGCCAACCTGACTGATCCGCTGGGCGCATCAGCTATCTATTTTACACAACGCTACTGGACAACCGTCGAGCGTAATACCCTGATGCTGCCTTTCAGCGATTACCTGCTCATCAACCGTGGGTTCTGGCTAACTATAGGTTTAGGTTTACTAGCGTTCTGCTACTATAAATTCAGTTTCTCGTTTGCCAATGCAGGTATAAAGTTATTCCGTCGTAAAAACAGCGCCGAAGCAATTGGTGCATTTGTGCCATCTGAGCGCCTGAACCTGCCAAAAGTAGCGCAGCATTTCTCGTTTAACCTGAGTCTGAAGCAGTATTTCAAACTGAGTAAACTGGAGTTCAATGGTATCATCAAAAGTGTTTACTTTATAGCTATAGTTACAGCAGGCATTATCTTCCTGTTTGTGTCCGGGGCGCAGGTGGGCAAGATGTACGACACCAATACCTTCCCGGTAACGTCGGAAGTGGTGCAGGTGCTGAACGGTACTTTTGCACTGTTCTTCCTGATCATCATTACCTTTTACTCCGGCGAACTGGTGTGGCGCGAGCGCGATAACCACTTGAACCAGATCTACGATGCGCTGCCAATCCCGAACTGGGTGCCGTTTGCTTCTAAAATGACTGCTTTAATGCTGGTGCAGGTAATATTGCTTTTCGTGATCATGATCTGCGGTATCATCATCCAGACGTTTAAAGGTTATTATAAGTATGAGCTGAATGTATACCTGCAAGGCTTGTTCGGCATTAACCTGATAGACTACTTGCTGCTGTGCGTGCTGGCGATGCTGATACAAGTGATCGTGAACAATAAGTTTATCGGCCATTTTGTGATGGTGGTGTATTACCTGCTTAACATCTTTAAAGGTCAGTTAGGCTTCGAGCACACGCTTTACTCCTATAGTTCCGACCCAGGCATCACCTACTCGGCCATGAACGGCTACGGGCACTTTGTGTGGCCATTTACGATCTATAAAATTTACTGGGGAGCTTTTGCTTTGCTGCTGGCTATAGTTGCCAACATGCTATGGTCGCGCGGTTCGGAAAATATGCTGAACTGGCGCCTGAAACTGGCTAGCATGCAGCTTACAAAATCTACGCTTTTCGTAACAGCAGCCGGACTTATCGTTTTCCTGATAACAGGTGGTTTTATTTTCTACAACACCAACATCCTGAACAACTATAAAACATCTGACGAACAGGAAGAACGCCAGGCTAACTATGAGAAGACTTACAAAAAGTACGATGGCATTCCGCAGCCCCGCATTACCGATGTAAACCTGAACGTAGATATTTACCCGGAAGAGCGTATTTTCGACTTTAAAGGTTATTTCTGGATAAAGAACACACATAACCAACCTATCGATTCGGTGCATATTAACCTGTCGGATGAAGCGGAAGTGCGCAAGCTGGAATTTGAGCAGCCAGCCAAACTTGCCCTGAACGATGAAGACTTTGGTTACCGCATTTACAAACTGGCTAAACCATTGCAACCCGGTGACTCTACGCGCTTGCTCCTGGACCTGCACTATGCAACCAAAGGCTTCCGGAACAGTGGTTCTAATACCGGTATCGTTTACAATGGTACATTCATCAACAGCCAGTATCTGCCAACTATAGGTTACAACTCCAGCGCTGAGCTGAGCGAAGATGACCTGCGCAAAGAGCACGACCTGAAACCTAAACCACGCATGGCTGATGTGAATGATTCTGTAGCCCGCATGAACACTTACATCAGTAAAGACGCCGACTGGGTGAATTTTGAAGCTACTGTAAGCACCATCCCAAGCCAGATCGCGATAGCCCCAGGCTATTTGCAGAAAGAGTGGACAAAAGACGGCCGCCGTTATTTCCACTATAAAATGGATGCACCTATCCTTAACTTTTACTCTTTCCTGTCTGCAGATTACCAGGTAAGGAAAGACCACTGGAAAGGTAAGAATGGACAGGATGTAGCGATAGAAATCTATTACCACAAAGGCCACGAGTATAACCTGGACCGTATGATCAAATCGGTGAAGAAATCGCTGGATTACTTTACCGAGAATTTCAGCCCGTACCAACACAAACAGGTGCGCATCCTGGAGTTCCCGGGTTACCAGTCGTTCGCCCAATCTTTCCCGAATACGATTCCTTACTCTGAGTCTATTGGCTTTATTGCCGATGTGGATGACAAAGACCCGGAGGATGTAGATTACCCGTTTTATGTAACCGCTCACGAAATTGCGCACCAGTGGTGGGCACACCAGGTTATCGGTGGCGATGTACAGGGTTCTGTGCTGATGTCGGAAACGATGAGCCAGTACAGCGCCCTGATGGTGATGAAGCATGAGTATGGCGAAGAACGCATGAACAAGTTCCTGAAATACGAACTGAACTCGTATCTGTTGGGCCGTACTACTGAGCGCAAAAAGGAAATGCCGCTTTACCGCGTCGAGAACCAGGGCTACATCCACTACCGCAAAGGCAGCGTGGTAATGTATGCGCTGGCAGACTATATCGGGGAAGACAACCTGAACAAGGCGTTGCAGAAGTATATCCAGAAAGTGGCGTTCCAGCGGGCTCCGTTCACGAACTCTGTCGAGTTTCTGGGTTACATCCGCGAAGCTACGCCAGACTCGTTGCAGTACATGGTGACCGATATGTTTGAGAAGATAACGCTGTACGAGAACAAAACCACCGATGCTACTTACAAAAAACTGGCAGACAACAAGTATAAAGTAACCTTTACCGTGGATGCCAAGAAACTATATGCTGACAGCCTTGGTACCGAAACAACTGCCAAAATGAACGACTGGGTAGATGTTGGTGTAATTGCCCGTAACAAAGTTGATGGCCACTGGCAGGATAAACCACTCTACTTAAAGAAGCATAAGATAAAAGCCGGTACTAATAAGTTTGAGTTTATAGTAAACGAAAAGCCCGAAAAAGCCGGCATCGACCCTATGAACAAACTCATTGACCGCAACCCAACCGATAACACCAAAACCGTTACCGAAGGATAAAAGAGCCTATAGTTTAGTTTAAACACAGAAGCCATACCCATTCAGGTATGGCTTCTATTTTATAGTTCAGGTTTATAGTTTTATACTTTAGCCTTTTGCACCAACCTTAAACTTTTGGCAAAGAAATTGCACTACTTCAGCTTACTCCCTGTTATTTGATCAATAATTTATAGCTTTGTCTACACAACCTCTATGAACATGCGTTATTTTGCATTCCTGCTTATCATTCTTATTGCCGGCGTAACTTTTGCCGCCCCAAAACTTAAAAAGGTAAACCTTACCAAAGATATCAGCATCCTGTTGCCAAAGGATTTTACGCCTATGTCGGATAACGACATCGCCCGCGAATATCCTGCAACCACGAGACCTGTAGCTGCTTACACTAGCCCGGATGGCAATATTGACTTCAACTTAACCCTGAAGCGCTCAAGGTTCCAGGCCGATGACCTGGATATGCTGCGCGAATTTTATAAAGCCAACCTGGTAGAAACGTTTACCAACATCGACTTTATCCGGCAGGAAGTAACAGAAGTTAAAGGACAGAAATTTATAGTTTTCGAGTTTGTATCCAGGCTCGCCGATACCCGAGGTGCTTCTAACCTGAGACCTGTACAGACCTACAGCATCATCCAGTATACTATTATCGGCAACCAGCTCCAAATTTATACTTTGCACGTACCTTTCCAGCTCAAAAATAACTGGCAGGACACAGCCCGAGAGATAATGGGTTCTGTGAAAATCAAAAAGTAATATCACTTATCTATAGTTTAAAAGCCTTTCCTTTACCCGGGAAGGCTTTTTTTATTTCAGTAAAACCTATACGCAACTATAGTTAAACCACTTTATACTTGATTTCGCCCCCCTTACCGGGTACCTTTACAACCATGGCTACAGACTTTTTATCAATCTACAGCGACGAGCACTTTATGCAGCAGGCTTACCGGCAGGCGCAGCAGGCATTTGAAGAAGGCGAAATACCGATTGGTGCTGTTATAGTTGCTAACAACCGTATTATAGCTAAAGCCTACAACCAGACCGAGAAACTGAACGACGTAACGGCACACGCCGAAATGCTGGCCTTTACTGCGGCATCAGAATACCTGGGCAACAAATACTTACATGATTGCACGCTTTATGTAACTGTAGAGCCCTGCATAATGTGTGCAGGTGCCAGCTATTGGGCGCAGCTAAAAAGAGTGGTTTTCGGAACAACCGAGCCCAAGCGCGGTTATAGAACTGTAGGCAATTTGCTGCACCCTAAAACCGAAATGGTGAGCGGCATAATGGCGCAGGAGTGTGCCGACCTGATGGCTTCTTTTTTTGCAGCCAAAAGAAAATAGCTAAATTTGAAACTAACAGTTTAAACACATACGTACCCTATAAGATTGCTACGTATGTTATTTTCCACATATAAAAATATATAAAACTATGGCTTTCGAACTTCCGAAACTACCTTACGCTTACGATGCCCTGGAGCCGCACATTGATGCACGCACCATGGAGATCCACCATACAAAACACCACCAGGCCTATACAGACAACCTGAACAAAGCCATTGCCGGCACAGATATGGAAGGCAAGAGCATTGAAGAGATCCTGCGTAACCTGGATGGGGAAAACAAAGCAGTTCGTAACAACGGTGGCGGTTACTACAACCACAACCTGTTCTGGACAGTACTTTCTCCGAACGGTGGTGGTCAGCCAACCGGCGAACTGGCAGATGCGATCAACTCTACTTTTGGTTCTTTTGACCAGTTTAAAGAGAAGTTTAACGCTGCTGCAGCAACCCGTTTCGGTTCTGGCTGGGCATGGCTTTGCGTTAAGGGTGGTAAGTTAGAGATCTGCTCTACTCCTAACCAGGACAACACGTTAATGTCATTCTCTGAAGGTTGTGGTGGTACACCGATCTTAGGCCTTGATGTTTGGGAGCACGCGTATTACCTGAACTACCAGAACCGTCGTCCGGATTACATCAACGCTTTCTGGAACGTAGTGAACTGGGAAGAAGTAACAAAACGCTACAACGAAGCGAAGTAGTTTTCCAGAGTTCCTAACAAAGGACTTTTAGACAAAAGAGTTCTTTAAACTATAAAGCCCCGACCAGAAATGGCGGGGCTTTTCTCATATATAGTAAGCTCCTTTTATATTCAGAAGAAAATATCTAATATAGAGTTTAAATAAGCACCTGCTCTATGGAATTAGCCTTACTGCTTCTGATAGCCATTTCAGTTTTATGGTACGGAAAGCAACTATTAAACAAGCTTGATAACAACCAATTCGATCTTCACCATCTCCATAAAGAGATCATTGACCTGCGGGAACAACTAGAAAAACAAACTGCCAGATCTGCACCGGATGTAGCTGCCGGTGCACCTAAATCAGCTCAGGAGCAACCACAGGTTATAAGACCTGTTGCACCACCAGCACCCACACCTCCACCTGTTATACCAGTGCCTCTTCGTCCGGAGCCTGCCATCAGGCCTGAGCCACGAACGCAACCACTGGAGCAACCTGTTCCGGTTACTACGGCAGCTTACACAGAAGTACCTACACAACCAACAGAACCATCTATCTTCGATAAGTTCCTGGAAAATCTGGATTGGGAAAAGTTTATCGGCGAGAACCTGATCAACAAATTAGGCATAGGTATACTGGTACTTGGCATTGGTTTCTTTGTGAAATATGCTATTGACCAGGATTGGATAAATGAGATTGGCCGTGTTGCCATAGGCATACTGGCGGGCGGTGCATTGCTTGGAGTAGCCCATAGATTGCGAAAAACTTACCAGGCTTTCAGTTCCGTACTTGTTGGCGGCGGTATGGCCGTTCTATACTTTACTATTGCCATTGCCTTCCACGAGTACCAGCTCTTTAGCCAAACAGTTACTTTTCTCTTGATGGTACTGCTCACCGGCTTCTCCATCTTCTTATCTATAGCTTATAACAGAATTGAGTTAGCTATACTTGCCCTGGTGGGTGGGTTTGCAAGTCCGTTTATGGTAAGTACCGGAGAAGGCAACTACATCGTTCTGTTTGTTTTCATTCTGATCCTCAACCTGGGCATTCTGGTACTGGCTTACTTTAAGAAATGGAGCCTGTTGAACATTATCGCTTATGTGTTCACGATTATACTTTACGGTGGCTGGTTAAGTACAAGAGTAGTAGATGCAGATAACCCGCCATATATAGGAGCATTAGTATTTGCCACCCTGTTTTACCTGGTGTTCTTTGCCATGAACATCATCAACAACATTAAAGAGCGAAGACACTTTACGGGTCCCGAAATCATGATCCTGCTCAGCAATACCTTCCTTTACTACTCGGCAGGAATGTATGTATTGCAGTATGTGGCAGGCGGTAACTACCAGGGTTTGTTTACAATATCTATAGCAGTATTTAATTTTGTATTCGCGTATCTGCTTTACAAAAGCCAGAAGGCAGACAAAAACCTGGTGTATCTGCTCATAGGGCTTGTGCTTACTTTCCTGAGTTTAACAGCTCCTGTGCAGCTAAAAGGCAACTACATTACTTTATTCTGGGCGTTAGAGTCGGTGCTTCTGTTATGGCTATCTCAACGTTCAGGTATAAAGCTGATCAGGGTGGCATCGGTACTGGTACTAACGCTCATGTTCTTCAGCCTTATAATGGATTGGAGCCTTTACTATAATCAGTTAGCACAGCCTGAGCCTTTAGCTATAGTTCTGAATAAGGTATTTATAACTGGTATAGTTGCTGTTCTGGCACTCGCCGCGAACCTATGGTTACTACAACGCGAACACGACCTGATTTTGATAAGGTATTTACCAGCGGAAATATACCGGGCTATTGTAGGCTTTATAGTTGTGCTAACACTATACCTTGTACTTTTACTAGAGCTCCAATACACACTCGATATACTAGGAGTAAGCTATGCCACAGTATATTTTATAGTTGGATTCTATAATTATATGTACCTGTTTGCATTGCTGCTACTGAGTGCACGCCAACCGAACCAACTGCTGCAAAATGGTGTAGCAGTGCTGTCACTGATCGGCATCTTTTTATACTTTACCATCTTGCACCCAGCTACTTATGAAGCCCGTAATGCCTACTTATCAGGAGAAGGCGAAACCTTCGCTAGCTTCCTGCTGCATTACCTGCCTTTAGTCTTGGTTCTACTTATAGTTGTTCATCTCCTTCGTTTGGTGGCACAGCAGTTTGGTTTTAACTCTCAATTAGGAAAAGTAGCCTTGTGGTGCGCAAGTTTTGTAGCCGTGTTCCTGGCAAGCGCGGAGTTAGAGCATCTTTCTGTGTTGTTGTTCTATAATCCTGGTGATGACCTGCAGGCCTTGGTTGCACAGATCCGTAAAGTTGGTTTCCCTATACTTTGGGGAATAAGCTCTTTTATTCTGATGATGATTGGGATGCAGCATAAGCTCAAAACGCTGCGTATCGTGTCGCTTACACTCTTCTTTGTAACGCTTCTTAAGTTGTTTATTTTTGATATCCATGGTATTTCGGAAGGTGGCAAGATTGCCGCGTTTATTTGCCTAGGTGTACTGCTCCTGGTTATATCTTTTATGTATCAAAAGCTTAAGGTGTTAATTCTTACTGATGACACGGCTACTACGAATGAAGTTAATAACGCATAGCCTGAAGCTTCTGCTTCTGGTAGTATCTGCTGTTATGACCAAGACAGCAGATGCGCAGCAGTTTACCTGGCAGACACATGTGGCGAAACCCCAGCAGGAAGGCTTTAATCGTATATTGCTTAGCCCACAGGTTACAGGCAGGCTGCAGGCAGACTTTTCTGATATCCGGCTTTATAATAATGCTGGCCAGGAAGTGCCTTACCTGCTTCGTACGGAACAACCGGTACAATACAAGCGGTTATTTAAGGAGTATGATATTCTTAGCTATACGCACCAGAAAGGCTGCTGCTCGGAATTGCTTATCTCAAACCCGGACAAGCACAAGCTCAACAACATTAGTTTACTTATCAGCAATGCAGATGTCCGTAAAGATGTAAAACTTAGCGGGAGCGATAACCGACAGGACTGGTATGTACTAAAAGATAAGCACACGCTATATGCTATTAACAATAACCAAAGCACGGCAGAAGTTAAGCTCCTGGACTTCCCGCTGAGCGATTACCGTTACTTTCGCCTGCAGCTAAACGACTCTGCAAGTGCACCGCTAAACATCCTTCAGGCTGGCTATTACGATACCTACACTGAGGCTGGCAAGTATACATCTATTCCTGTTCAGAATAATACCCGCAAAGACAGCGCATCTGTCAAAAGCACTTATATAACTCTGCGCTTTGCCCAGCCTGTTTATCCCGATCGCCTGGAGTTTAGCATCGTTTCGCCGCAACTATACCACCGGAATGGCTATGTGCTGTTAGGCAAAGAACAAGTAATGCGTAGGCGCAGAAGCAAACGAAAAAGGCAACAGAACCAGCAGCGATCAGTACCATTTGTATTAAGTTCTAATGCGCCTGCTATAGTTGAGTTGCCTCGCCTGGCAATAGAGGAGTTAACGATTGTCATACAAAACGCGGATAACAGGCCACTGGAATTTGATGAAATAAAGCCTCTGCAGCTTAACCGTTATCTTGTAGCTGACCTCTCGCGAGACCAGGATTACACGTTAAAGTTCGGAAACTCAAAGGCGGAAGCACCTGAATATGAACTCCAGTATTTCCAGGACAGTATCCCCGCTGATTTACCTATACTCCAGACAGCGGAGCTAAAGCAGATCCGGAAAGCAGAAAAGCAAAAGGACAACACAACTACTATCATTATCTGGGCTGCTATAGCAGTTGTTATTGCCGGCCTTACTTACATGACCATAAGATTGTTAAAAGAAATGGATACCAAAAAGCAGGTATGATCAGCACAGGTTCTTTACCAAACTATAAAAAAGCCTCACCATTTATGGTGTGGCTTTTTTATAGTTTATGACCGAGGTCTTAATTGTAACAATTACTTCTGCGCGATCTGTTTTGCTTTATAAGCTGCCACCCCTGCATCCAGGAACTTCACGAAGTTATTTACATTCAGGTCGTAGGCTATAGGCTTAACCAGCACGTTTTCGTTTTCATCCATCAGCACATAGTAGGGCTGGGCGTTTACATTGAATTTCGTGATCTGGTAATCGGCGTACTTTTTACCTAAGGTCTTCTTCTCCTTGCCGTCGTACTTGCTGGTATACCATTCGTGTTCCGGTAATTCCGACTTATCATCTACATACAAAGCAGCAATCACATAGTCTTCGCGCAGGCGTTTAAGCACAGCAGGGTCCGACCACACATTAGCTTCCATCTCGCGGCAGTTTACGCAGCCGTGGCCGGTAAAGTCTATAAAGATTGGCTTACCTTGTTCTGCAGCGCATTTCTTTGCTTGTTCCAGGTCAAAGTAGCCCTGCAGCCCGTGTGGCAGATGCAGGAAGTCGCCGTATTTTGGAGTTTCGCATAGTTGGTTTGAGGCTAAGCCTACTGTGTTATTACTGCCATTGCCCTGACGTGCAATCGCATTCAGGTCAAAGTCCTGGGTAGTTTGTGGTGGTAAGTAACCCGATAATGCTTTGAGCGGTGCACCGAACATACCCGGAATCAAGTAGATCACAAAGCCAAACGTAACTATAGCGAAGAACAGACGTGGCACACTAATGTACTTCAGTTCGGAGTCGTGAGAGAATTTGAGTTTACCTAGCAGGTAAAAGCCCATCAATGTAAAGATTACGATCCAAAGTGCCAGGTAAACTTCGCGGTCCAGGATGCCCCAATGATATACCTGGTCGGCAATACTCAGGAACTTAAGTGCAAGAGCCAGCTCTATGAAGCCCAAAACTACTTTAACAGAGTTTAACCACCCACCTGATTTAGGCAAACCGCTCAGCCACGATGGGAAGATAGCGAACAAGGTAAATGGCAAGGCAAAAGCTAAAGAGAAGGCAAACATCCCCATAATAGGGCGTATCATTTCGCCGCCTGCCGATGCTACCAGTATGCTGCCAACTATAGGCCCGGTGCACGAGAACGAAACCAGCGCCAGCGTGAAGGCCATAAAGAACACTCCAATCCAACCACCACGATCTGCCTGCGCATCAACTTTAGTTAACCACGAGCTTGGCAACGTGATCTCGAACATCCCGAAAAAGGACATTGCAAAGACTACAAATACCAGAAAGAAAAGTACATTCGGTATCCAGTGCGTACTGATAAAGTTAGCGCCATCAGCACCAAACAAGCGGGCAACTATAGTTCCGATGATTGTATAAATGGCAATGATGGAAAGACCGTAGACCAAAGCTTTGAAAATTGCCTGTCCACGGCTGCTACTGCTCCCTGTAAAGAAGCTTACCGTCATGGGCACCATCGGAAATACACATGGTGTTAGTAACGCTACTAATCCCGAGCCAAAGGCAACCAGCATAAATGTCCACAAATCATCTTCATCAGTTGCCGGGTCGGTCAGGGTTGTATTTGCTGTAGTTGCCTGTACAGTTGCTGCATTTTCAGGGGCAGTTACGGTATCTATAGTTGCAGCACTGTTTGCAAACGCAGGCTTTGTAACAGTATCTATAGTTTCAGAAGGCTGTGCTATAGTTTGCGGTGCATCAGCAGCAGGTTGCGCATCTTTAGTTATAGTTGGTGTAGCAGCTGGTGTTGTAGTTGTAGTTGCTGCTGCTTTGCCAGTTACCTGTATCTGTTTGTTAGTAAAGGTAAATTCATCATCGAACGGAATGCAGCGGCCATCGATGTCTGTACAAACCTGGTATTCGTAAGTGCCTTTTACCAGTAGCTCTGGTTTCAATACTTTAATTTTCTGGCGGAACTGTCCTGTTCCAACAAAGTAGGTGTATTCGCCACCCCACAGGTCGTCGTATTTCTTTTTGGGTTTAACCGGTACAAGTTTACCAACCAGCTCGTAAGACGGATGCTTCTCGAATTTAAACTCGGTTACCATTGGTCCCAGGTCCGGGTCAAAGTCAGAAGAGTACAGGTACCAGTCTTTATCTATACGGGCATTAAAGATCAGTTCTACTTCTTCGCCTACAGCTACCTGCTTCTTCGAAACGTCGTAGCTCCATGTAGCAGGTTTTAAAACTTGCGCAACGGCACTAAAGGCAAACAGCCAGAGCATCGCTACTGCAAAAAGGGTTTTAACAGATTTATTAGTAAGCATAAGTGCTTTTTAGTTTTGTAAACGCTGTCAGCGTTTTGCTCAAATATAACTGCGTAACGGGTGCTATGTTAGCAACTATAATACAAAAGTAAAAAATATATTACTGCCTTGTGCAATCCGTTATTTATAGTGAGATGTAAAGCAGCCTTAACTATATATACTGCAACTCTAAAACGACTAAAACCCACCTTCTCTGATGCACAGCTATCGCGGTAATAAACTATAGTTCTTGTTGCTCTAAATACGCTTTGCAAAGCTCACAAAATTGCATGTATCAAAGCCTTAGCATTGTTTATAGTTCGTAAATAAAAACCCATTAAAATTAACCTAATGCAAATTTTTATAAAATAATTAAAAAATTATATATAATAATATAACTTTTATCAAATATAATCAGTATATTATACAAGTAATTCAAACTACAAAAACATCATTTATACTATAACTTTTACCCTTAATTTTTGCACATATACCAATTCAGCAGCATCGTTCACTTGGAACTTAGCTGTAGTGCATAAACCGAAGGAATTTTAAATTAATTTTGAATGTAGAGTAAATAAGAAATAATATAACTCAACTAACAAAGCGCAATGAACCAAAGTCTACAGCATACAGAAGAGCAACTACTGAAGACAGAATGCGGACGAGTTTTTGACTACATCTTTAAAGCTATGAAACTTGTAAGAGACGAGAAGCATAACTTTCATGTAGTTTATAAAACCATGTCGGATGAGTATATTTATTCCTTTTGTAATCCCTTCCTCGATACGCTGGCTCCAAACACATACAAACTGATCTCAGAAGATGAGGCCAAGAAGATATTTCTTCCGCGCTTAACTTCTGCTAATGCCCACGAGTTGTTTACAACCGCCAAGGCATCTTATGTGCTGCATGCATAGTTTGCTGCCAGAGTATCCATAATATAAAGGTGCCTCCTACAGGCACCTTTATGTTTTTTAGGCCTTATCTACTTATCGCTCAGCGCTTTTATGGCCGACAATATTTTCTAAACTATATACATTTGTAGGTTAACATCGTATTTTAGTTAATTTTACAGCTGTAGTAGCTTTAGCTTCCTGATATAAACTATGATATTTAATATTTTCCTGACCATATTCCTGGTATTTCTAAACGGCTTTTTTGTGGCCGCTGAATTTGCTATCGTAAAGGTCCGGTCTTCTCAGATTGAACTGCGCGCCCAGGCCGGCAACAGAATGGCTAAAATGGCGCAGCACATGATCTCGCATCTTGATGCTTACCTGTCGGCTACACAGCTGGGTATTACACTGGCTTCGCTTGGCTTGGGTTGGATAGGTGAAAGCGTTGTTTCTGAAATCATTATAAACATTATGTCGGCTTTTGGTTTTGAGCCAAGCCCGGAGGTTGCCCATAGCATAGCGCTACCAATTGCCTTTGCTTTGATCACGGTGCTGCACATTGTTTTCGGTGAGCTGGCTCCAAAGTCGCTGGCTATACAACGCCCTGAGTCTACAACGCTGGCTATTGCGCTGCCACTTCGTTTCTTTTATATCGTGTTTATTCCGTTTATCTGGTTACTGAACGGCTTCTCCAACTTTATACTCCGCTCTATTGGCATCCGGGCGCTGCATGGCTCCGAAGTACACTCTGCCGAAGAACTACGCCTGCTGTTTGAGCAAAGTGCCGAAGGCGGTGCCATACATGATTCGCAGCACGAACTGATAGAAAATGTGTTCCAGTTTAACGAGCGCATGGTAAAACAGATTCTGGTGCCCCGTACTAAAATGATCGCTATCGACATCAACATTTCGGAGCACGACCTGATGGAGATCATCTTTAACGAAGGCTACTCACGCCTCCCGGTTTACGATGGCAGCATCGATAATATAGTTGGTGTACTGTACGTGAAAGACCTGCTGAGCATTATCCGACTGGGTGAGCCTGTGGTACTGGAGAAACTGATCAGACCTGCCTACTTTGTTCCGGAAACCAAGAAGATCAACCGCCTGCTGAAACAGTTCCAGCGACGCCACATGCACATAGCTATAGTTACCGATGAGTTTGGTGGCGTGT
Organism: Pontibacter populi; assembly: GCF_040278685.1. NCBI lineage: Bacteria > Pseudomonadati > Bacteroidota > Cytophagia > Cytophagales > Hymenobacteraceae > Pontibacter > Pontibacter populi. Next base: position 83,153 of record NZ_JBEOKT010000015.1, on the reverse strand, counting down.
CGGGTATTGTTACCATGGAAGACATTATTGAAGAACTGGTTGGCGAGATACAGGATGAGTACGATGAGGAAGTGCCGTTGGTAGAGTTGGTCAGCGATTACGAATATAAAGTAAGTGCCTCGGCCCCAATTTCTGATGCCAACGATTATTTGCCTTACCCATTACCCGAAGGCGAAGACTACGAAACGGTTGGCGGATTGGTAAGTGTGTTGTACGGCCAGATCCCGGAAGACATCAGCGACACCATAGACTTTAACGAGTATGAAATTAGTGTGCTGGAAAAGTCAGAAAGAAGCCTGATATCGGTGCTATTCAGAATAAAAGAAGATATGCGTGAAGGCAGCATACAGCGCGAAATGCCGGAGCATTAAGCCTAAACTATAGAATAACAGACGCCTGCGTTGCTAACTATAAACTGGCAGCGCAGGCGTTTTTATTTTTACTCTTTACCAGTAAACCAGCCGCTGTACATTACATAGTTGTTGGCTACCTTATCCAGACCTTCAATCTGTTCCTGGCTCAGCTGCTTTACTTTTCTAGCTGGAATGCCTGCATATATCCAACCAGATTCACACACGGTATTTTCCAGAACTATAGCGCCGGCGGCAACTATACAATTCTTCTGTACCAGGGCATTATCCATCACGATCGAGCCCATACCTATCAGCACGTTATCTTCTACAGTACAGCCGTGCACTATCGCGTTGTGGCCAACAGACACATTACTGCCAATCGTTGTAGCGGCTTTCTGGTAGGTGCAATGTATCACTGCGCCGTCCTGTATGTTTGTCTTGTCCCCGATCCGGATCGCGTTCACATCGCCCCGGATCACGGCATTGAACCATACCGAGCATGCGCGGCCCATTACCACATCGCCAACTATAGTTGCATTTTCTGCTACAAAGGTTTCTTCACCTATCTGTGGCATCACGCCTTTAACCGGAAGTATAACTGGCATATATTTAATTGTTGATTGTTGATCTGGTAAAGTTAAAGACTAATCCTGCTAATCCTAAAATCCTGTAAATCCTGATTCAGACAAACAACCGTTTCCAGGTGCCTTTGCTATAATTGTATTTGAGGGTGCTGGGCAGGGCTTTCCAGAAGTACTTGTTGATGTTAACGGCGAAGCTGGGTTGCATGTAACAGTTTATAGTGCAGCCTTCGCAGGCGGGCAATTTACCTTCCAGTTGCTTTAGTTTTTCTACTTCGGGGCTATAGTATAGTTGCTGCAGGTTTCCGTTTATCGGGTAACTTTTAGTGCCCAGGTGGTAGCAGGGCAGCACCAGTTCGTTTTCCGGGGATATAACGATAGTGGTGGTTGCTGCTTTACAAACAGGGTTATTAATATGGTTACCGCCATCTTTTCGGAGCTGTATAAAACCTTCATTCAGGTACACGCCATTCCGCTTACCAAACTGTGTCAGGTAGTCCAACTCTATTTCTGTTAGTCGTTCGCCTGTCTCTACGGTGTTGTACTCAAAAGCCGGGTTCAGGATGAGCACAAGTTTGTTGGGCTGGGTTATAGTTTGGTAAACCTCTTCCAGTTCGTGCAGGTTATGCCGGAACACTGTAAAAAGTATATCCGGCCGCTCACCCAGTTCTTTTGCCACCGTTATAGACTCCATCACAAAATCGTAACAAGCTACTCCCCTGCCGGTGTCGTGGGTTTCCTTGTGAGCAGAATCGAGTGAAAAATGCAGCATATCTACTTTCCCTTTCAACCGGCTGGCCAGTTTAGGGTAAAGCATGGCATTGGTAGTGAGGGTAGTAATAAAGCCCATGTTATGCGCCAGAGCCAACATTTCGTCTATCTGCCGGTGCAGCAGCGGTTCGCCGCCGGTAAAGTCTATCACCTGCACACCCAGTTTTTTAAGGTCGCGCAGGTTTTGCTGCACATCATCTAACGTTATGTAAGGCGATGGTTTTTCCCAGATATCACAGAACGAGCACTTTGCGTTACAACGGTAGGTAACGTAATAATTGCAAAGTACAGGTTTGGTTCTCAGGCGCATCAGTTGGGGAATTATGAATTCAAAATTATGAATTATGAATTAGTATAGATTACGAATGATCAGATGAATTAACTAAACTATAGAATTTCTACATTTATACTTCATAACTCACTAACTCTTAAACTCTAAAGTTTATGAACAGGCAAAACATCTCATCCGGTGCCGTATGGGAAGACGTGATCGGTTACAGCCGTGCTGTGCAGGTAGGCAATATTATTGAAGTGGCCGGAACAACTGCTACCGATGGCGACCAGGTTATTGGCAAAGGCAATGCATACGAACAGACCAGGTTCATACTCCGGAAAATAGAAAAAGCGCTGCACCAGGCCGGCGCAACAATGGAAGATATAGTACGAACCCGCATGTTTGTAACCGACATAAGCCAGTGGGAGGAAATTGGCAGGGCTCATGGCGAAGTATTCCGAACAATAAAACCAGCCTCAACTATGGTGCAGGTAAGTGCCCTCATCAACCCCGATCTTTTAATTGAGATCGAGGCCACCGCCATACTCGATGCAGATCACCCACACCAAGATGGTTTCTCGCTTAGGTAAATTCAGTTAATGAACTATAGTTCTATAGCTCAAGTCTGTCGCGCGGACAGGTCGCGACCTGTCCCTACGGAAATACGACCACGATAAATATCGAAGCTTACTGGTTCTAATTATAGAGAGGCGGCTGCTATGAGAAAGTTCACAGTCTTTAGGTTGAGCGCCTTGTGAATATCTGGTGGCGAAGCCATTGCGAGGAACGAGCAAAAGAGATTCGCACAGCGCGATGCCCAAAGACGGGGCCTCCCGGCCTTGAGGGCACCAAAGGTTATTTGAAACTATAGGCAAGTAAAGCTCCCAGGATTAGAGGTGATTTGAACCGATGGCTTGGTTTAGGAAAGCATTAATATCAACTATAGAACTCAGGTTTCTCCTTGTGTTCGAAATGACAAAGAAGGTAGTTACAAAACAAAAACGCCGAACAGCTATTGGCTATCCGGCGTTCTTTATAGTTCAGTTTATAGTTTACTTCGGCATATATAACTCTGCTCCAGGCCCAATTGGCAACTCCAGCAAAATCCAGATGATGAACAGTATGACCCAGCCGATCAGGAAGGTGATAGAGTAAGGCAACATAGTTGAAATTACTGTACCGATACCTGCTTTTTTATCATAACGCTGAATAAATGCTACGATCAGGGCAAAATACGACATCATAGGCGATATAATATTGGTAACACTATCGCCGATGCGGTAAGCTACCTGCGTAAATTCCGGCGTATAGCCCAGCAGCATAAACATCGGGATGAAAACCGGGGCCATAATAGCCCATTTTGCAGACGCCGAGCCCATAACCATGTTAATGGTGGCTGCCACCAATATAAACATGATCATCAGCGGAATTCCACTCAGGCCCATTGTTTTGAGCACTTCGGCACCATTAATGGCCAGTATAAGCCCCAGGTTTGTCCAGTTAAAGTAAGCCACGAACTGCGCTGCAAAAAACACCAGTACAATATAAGAGCCCAGCGTCTCCATCGATTTGGCCATGCCACGCATTACATCACTGTCATTTTTTATAGTTTTGGCACCTACACCGTACGCAATACCAGCTACACCAGCCAGTATAAAGATAAAGGCAACTATACCCGACATGAATGGCGAGTGCAGTATCTCGTCTGTCTCTGGATCGCGCAGGTAACCGCCTTCCGGAATCAAGCCACCCAATATGAAGGCAACCATCAGCAGCACTGCTATACCAGCGTACAGTATACCCCGTTTTTCCTGCGCATTCAGGCGGTCAATACTTTCAGGTTTCTCATCGCCTGTATATTCTCCTAATCTCGGTATTACTACTTTTTCAGTAACCCAGGTACCTAAACCAGCGATCAGGAACGTAGACACGAACATGAAATAATAGTTGGCAGCGGGGTTAACAGCATAGTTAGGATCAATGATTTTGGCAGCTTCAGTAGATAGACCAGCCAGCAACGGATCTATAGTACCAAGCAGTAAGTTAGCACTATAGCCACCCGACACACCGGCAAATGCAGCAGCCAGACCAGCCAATGGATGGCGCCCTGCCGCCAGGAAAATTACCGCAGCCAAGGGCACCAGCAATACATACCCAACTTCAGAAGCCGTGTTAGAAAGTACCCCTGCAAATACGATCACAAATGTTAGCAAACGTTTCGGCGAAGCCAGTACCACTAATCGCAGTACCGCACCTATCAGACCGGTACCTTCGGCAATACCAATACCAAGCAACGACACCAGTACCGTGCCCAGGGGCGCAAAACCTGTAAAATTGGTTACCATACGCGTCAGGATCATGTGCAGTCCTTCAGTAGAGAGCAGGTTAAAAGGTGTTACTGTTTCGCCGGTGCCGGGGTGCGTAACCGCCATATCAAACTGGCTGGCAACCCACGACAGGATGATAACCAGCAAGGCAAAACCGGCAAATAGTGTGGCAGGGTGTGGCAGGGCATTTCCGATACGCTCAATAACAGACAAAAACCTGTCGATACCGGACTTTTTCTTCTGAAGTTCAGTCATAAATTAGGGTGCTTTACCTTTGGCTTAAGCAGGAAAAAGTAAGGTGCTTAAACAGTTAGAATTTAGTTTGATGCTTGAAATTGCTTAAAAACTGCGATACCTGCAAACTTTACAAGAAATCCCTAACTTGGCAGCCGCTTAAACTTTTCACTTTTATGATACCAGCACTTCAACCCGGCGACCGCATCGCCATTATTTCTACAGCCCGAAAAATAACCACTCCCGAACTAGAGCCTGCCATCAGGTCCTTCGAAAGCTGGGGCCTGGACGTGGTGCTTGGTCAGACGATAGATGCCAGTTATAACCAGTTTGCCGGCGATGATGCCTTACGTTTGCAGGACTTCCAGAAGATGCTGGACGATGAAACTATAAAAGCTATAGTTTGTGCCCGCGGCGGCTACGGCACCACCCGTATCATGGACCAGGTAGATTTCTCGAAGTTTAAAAAGCAGCCCAAATGGGTGATCGGGTTCAGCGACGTCACCACTATCCACAGCCATATCCATAACCTGGGTATCGAAACGATTCACGCCATTATGCCGGTGCTGTTCGGACGAGAAGGAACTATAGAGTCAGTGGAGACCTTGCGAAAAGTATTGTTTGGCGAGAACATAAACTATAGCTCGGCACCACATGCGTTTAACCGCACCGGCACCGCTAAAGGCCAATTAGTTGGCGGAAACCTATCGATGCTGCACACGCTTACCGGCACTAAATCAGACATCAATACCGAAGGCAAGATTCTGTTCCTCGAAGACCTGGACGAATACCTGTACCACATCGACCGCATGATGGTGCACCTCAACCGTAGCGGCAAGCTCAGCAATCTGGCCGGCCTTATAGTTGGCGACATGAGCGACATGAGAGACAACGCCATCCCATTCGGCAAAACGGCTTACGAGATCATAATGGAACATACCGGCAAGTATAATTACCCCGTTTGCTACAACTTCCCGGTTGGCCACGAGCCGCTGAACCTGGCGTTGTTGTGCGGTAGAAAAGCGGTGCTTGAGATTAGTGAGTCGGGTGTAGAATTGAGGTATATTTAGAAAAGCTGAGCGCTATAACAAATCATATACCAGTAATCTTAAGCGTATCTTTAGTTAAAGTACTTGTCTATCTTTAAGTAAGAATTAGGCTACTATATATTTTATCTCTAAAATAGATTATTCCAATATTCAATCATATTCCCCATCAAATTTATACCATCTGCTTTCAAATTCCACTCCACCACTATTATCTAATTAAAAACAAGTTAAATACAATACCAAACTCGTATAAACTATATAAGTAGCTAAGGTCTGATTTCTAAGACTGTATAGTTTAACAGCAGAAACTATAATCAGCGTTGCTAAGCGTTTCTGCCTAACATCTTCCCTCTATAACTATACCATTATTGCCAGCACTACCTTACAGGGTAAAAGCATTTTTTCGGGTATTTAAACTTCTAATTCTGAAAGGTATGATTGAGTTTACAAATTCCAGCTGATGTACTGAACAAAGATTATTCTTAAAAGCATACCGCTTTACTATTCATAACTAATTAAGCTTTTACCATTAGCTGATGAGCTGCAAAATCATTAGCCTGCCCTCGCTTTGCCTTTACAAATCAAATACCACAATACTTAAATCCAAATAATCTTAACATTAAACAATTACTATTATGAAAGCAAGAATTTTAAGTTTCGCCATCGCGCTGATCGCGCTGTTTAGCTTTGAAGATGTATATGCGCAGCATCCTCATTTTAACAAGCAGAATCCTCCATCTGTTTCTGTAGAAATTGTGTGTAACGGAGAGAAAAGTTCTTATTATGAGATCACAGTTTCCGGAACAGTATATGGCCTTGGAGCTGCTTCAGGCCAATCAGCACACGTGGAATATACCTATAATGCCAATTTCAACTGTTACAACCGAGGTAAGGATGCTGGCCCAGTACCTGGACAGTCAGGCAACGTTAGTGGCGAAACTGATGAAAAACCTTTAGATGTAAGAAATGGCCAAGCCTATTTTAGTGCTACTTTCACTATTGCGGGCACTTGTAAAGGCAATGCTTTATCATCTGCAGTAACTGCCTTGGCACTAACTAAGCTGGACCTTGTTGTAAATGGCGACCAGGTAGCAACACCAAGTTTAATCACTTTCTGGGATAGAGTTGTACCAACCACTTGTCCATGATATTTCCATTCAGCCGGAGCTTAGTCTCCGGCTACTTCCTTTATAACATGGTTATATATCTCCTACATCTAAATTCTAAATCAAGAATAAGTATAGGGGATTAGATCTATTCATCTTCTCCCTTTAACATGCCTGTTCCGCGAAAAATAAATAAAAATGGAAGGCGATCATTAGCGATAGCTTTTCTTTGCTATTTCATAGTTTCAATTGCCCACGCGCAGACTTCTCCAGTCAAAATCAAAGGTACAGTTGTAGACTCCACTGATCAGGCAGCACTTTCCTATGTAACTATAGTTGTGCAGGAAAAACGAACAAACCAGGTTATAAAGCACACGCTCACTTCGGATAAGGGCACTTTTGAGATAACAGGTCTTGCATATAAAGAGTACCAGTTAATACTTTCTTATGTAGGCTACAAAACCAAAACTATAGACCTGCCCGCTTTTACCTCATCAACTATAAACCTTGGGGTGATACAACTTACCTCTACAGTTACCCTCCTCGATGAAGTGCAAGTTATTATACAGAAGCCTCTCGTAGAGCATGATGCGGACAAAATCACTTACAATGTGGAACTTGATCCGGAGAGTGCAACTCTAAACGCACTGGATTTGCTTCGTAAAGTCCCCCTGCTTACAGTAGATGCTGACGACAACCTGCAACTTAATGGCAATAATTCTTACCAGGTATTGGTCAATGGCAAAAGATCATCTTTGTTTACCGGTAACCTTCGCGATGTGCTGAAAGGATTACCGGCCAGTGCTATTAAAAAAGTAGAGGTTGTTACTAATCCGCCTGCCAGGTATGAGGCCGCAGGAGTGGGCGGAATTATTAACATTGTAACACACCGCAAAAGTATAAGTGGCTATAATGGTGCTGTAAACTTAGGAGTAAACACCCCAAAAGGTTATAGTGCAGGTAGTCATATCACGGCCAGTGCCGGTAAATTAAATTTCTCTGCCCGCGCCAGTACTGGCACCAACACCAGCCCCGGAACCAGGAGCTTTTTTTTCAGGGAAGACCTTACCCGCCAGAACAAGCTGGAACAAACAGGAGAAAGCAATACTAAAAACAGGTCTCAGAGTGGAGGCACCGAACTAAGCTATGACCTGGGCCCACACGACAACATCACGGCATCTTATAGTTTGAGCAGCATAACAGGTAACAATAAGTATAAACAACTGGTCGAGCAACTAAATACAGCCGGCAAACAGACTGAGGCCTACCGCAACCTGAACTCAAGTAAAAATGAAGGAAGTGGCTATGATCTGAGTTTAAGCTACCAACATACATCCAGGAAAAATGAGCAGCAGCTACTCTCCCTATTATTTAACCTGGCAAACAACCAAAACAACAGTACAACAGACTTTACGCTACAACCCATTTATAACTATACAGGCCGCGAAAGCAAAACAGCTTACAACGATAGATCAAGAGAGTATGCGCTGCAGGCTGACTATATACAACCACTTGGGAAGCAGACATTGGAGTTTGGTGTAAAATCTGTACTAGAAGAGAACAGCAGCGACTATTTTTATAAGACCCGCAACCCCGAAACTGGTGAATTTATACTTAATGCAGACCAGAGCAATGATTTTGATTACAACCAGGATGTGCATGCCGCCTATATTTCTCTGAACCTGAAAAAAGGTAAATGGGGCCTGAGGAGCGGTGTAAGGGCAGAGCAGACAATATTAGACGCCAGGTTCAGATCATCTGGTACTGAAGTAGATCAGAATTACCTTAGCCTGTTCCCTAATATTATGCTGTCTTTTATGCTGAAAGGCTATAGCTCCATTAAGTTTTCCTACACCCAGCGCATAGACAGGCCCGGACTCTATTACCTCGACCCTTACGTGGACCTGACCGACCCTTTAAACATCAGTTATGGCAACCCCGATCTGCACCCTGCTACCAATCATACTATGCAGGCAGGGTTTGATACGTTCTTTAAAGGCACATCTATCAATGCCAATGTGTTCCATAGTTTCACCAACAACTCTATAGAACAGCTTACCACCTTAGGCACCGACTCCGTTGCGCGCACCACCTTCGATAACGCAGGCCAGAACCGGAACTATGGCCTTACCCTGAGCGCTAATACAACTTTGTTTAAAAAGCTTAATCTTAACCTGAATACCGGCACTAATTACATCACATTTACCAGCCAGCTGGAAGGAAAGCCACAAACCAATAACGGCTTTACTTATTATGGGCACGGAAACGTAAGTTTCAGGTTTAACAAGAGCTGGCGTGCTGGAGGTAATGTAGGGTATAATTCTCCTAACATTTTATTGCAGGGCAAAACCGGTGGCAATACCTGGAGCAGCCTCTCTGTAAATAAAGACTTCCTGAAAGATAACAAAGCAAGTATGAGCCTCGCCGTCAGGAGCCCATTCCGAAAAACCCGCCGTACCTCAACAGAAATCACAAATGCTACCTTTTACCAGCGCCGCGAGTCCTACACCGAAATGCGCCAGTTCAGCCTGTCTTTTAATTATCGCTTCGGGAAGCTGAAATAACGGTTCATACCTTAGCTACCTGCGTTTACTTTGCGGTTTGGAACGAGCTGCTAAACCTGGCGTTGGTTTGTGGTAATTAGTTTGGCGATAAACTGGAGTATGTTTTATAGTTGTAATGAGTTATATTGTAACAGGAAAGGGTATACAAACCCTAATAGCCTAAGAGTTACGTTTAAAGCATGAACAAATTCTTTAGTTACCTCTCTCCTGATTACAAAGTAGAAAAGATTGATCTACGTAGTACAAATCTTGTTGATTGGTTCAGAGAGAAACCATGGAAGCAGGTTTCAATAGTATCTGGTACTGTGGGAGAAGCAGCAAATCCTGAGATAACTATACCTGTTACAAACTGGCACTCCCTAACTATAACGGTCCACGATAACCACTATTCATTAAGATTGGCATCAGAACTGCTTTTCGGCATATCTTTTAAGAGTATAGCTGCTACTACTTCATCTGCAACAGATTTAGATAAAATTTTGCAATCTGCTCAGGCTGGTGATAAAGAGAGTTTGATCTCACTGTTACGTCCTCTTGCTATTGATTCAAGTTTGTCAGTTAAAATCAATACAGTAACAGCAATAGCTCTTTTTCTGATGTCTTTAGTTGTCTCATTTGAGTCATATCAGGGTAGCCAGACTTATAAACCCATATCTTCAGTTCAGGAGCTACAGTTGCTGGATGTTAGCCTGCTGCATGTTAACTACCAAAAGGGAAACCGGAACAGGGGCAGTATATTTCATTTATCTACTTTAGAGTATCCTTCTACATTTTACCCCTCATCAGGCTTTCCGTTAGAGTTGCATAACCCTGAATCTGAAGTGGCAACTATAGTTAATTCGGATTGGTCAACCCAGGCGCAGGTTCATATCCCAAAATCCTATCAGGATAGCTTGGGCAACGCAAAGTCACTCATTCCTATTTATTCTTTAAAATTAAACTCAAAGGAATATATCTCTCCTGAATTCGCTGTCAAGGTCGATGTGGCCTTTAAAGATGAGCTCTTACCTTTTAATGCATGGTTCTCGGCATGTGTAGGGCTATTTGCAGCTTTAATGATAAGGCATCGGGCAGCTGGTAACTTTTTCGGAAGTTTATAACAAATCCTTAATCAAAAACATGCCCAACTATAGATCATTCGAAACAGAGCGACTGCTGCTAAAACCAAGTACCGAAGAAGATGCTGCTTTTGTACTGGAACTGCTGAACACGCCTAAATGGCTGCAGTATATTGGCGACCGGAAAGTGCATACCCTGGAAGCTGCAAAAGAATATATCCAAAACCGCATGCTAACCCAGTATGCAAAGTTAGGCTACGGCAACTATACCGTTACCCGGAAAGCTGATGGTGCAAAACTGGGCAACTGTGGCCTCTACGACCGCGAAGGATTGGATGGGATAGACATTGGGTTTGCGTTTTTGCCTGAACACGAAGGTAAAGGGTATGCCCTGGAGGCTGCCACAGAAGTAAAGCGCGCCGCCATAGAAGTTTTTGGCCTGACACGTATTGGCGCCATCACCGTAAAAGAAAATACCGCTTCGCAGAAGCTACTGGAAAAACTAGGCCTGAGATACCTGAAAACGGTGCAGCTACCCAACAGCGACGAGGAGCTACTATACTATGAACTTATAGTTAAACCAGCTTAAGTTATAGTTCAGAATTATGATATGCCATTTTATGTAACCTTCTAAGCTATGCCATGCTAAAATATTTCCTGTTATGGTTCCCGATGATTGTGCTTGCAGTGTTGAATGGTACTGCAAGAGATCTTTGGTTTAAGAACTATACAGGAGAGCTGGCTGCCCGGCAAATTTCAACTATAACACTTATCTTACTTTTTGCGGTTTATATCTGGTTTGTAATTAAAAAGTACCCGCCCGCCACTTCGGAGCAGGCAATTACAATAGGAGTTCTGTGGCTGGTTTTAACCCTCGTTTTCGAGTTTGGGATGGGCTATATGTCTGGTAAAACGTGGGCGCAGATGCTCGAAGACTATAACATTTTGAAAGGGCGCATCTGGGCACTTATCCCGATCTGGGTTGCCATTGCCCCTTATCTGTTCTTCAGAATTCTAAAACAGTAACTATAGTTTGCCTTAAGCCGCTTTATCAATTCCTTTTACCCGCACATCCTGGTAATAATTACAGGTGTTGTGCAGCACGCATTCCTCGCATTTAGGGCTGAAAAACGTACAAACCCGCTGGCCGTGGCGCAGCATATGCACATGGAAGTTAAACAGCTCAACTGGCTCTTCGGGCAGCATGTGCAGCAACAGGTCATGGGCTTTGTTTGCAGTAACTTTGGCGCCTATCAACCCTACACGCTGACTTATCCGGAATACGTGCGTATCGACGGGCATTACCGGTTTGTAAAAGTTAAAAAGCAAAAGTAACGTTGCTGTCTTTGGGCCAACGCCGGGCAGTTTGGTCAGCCAGTCCATCGCTTCCTCTACGGGCAGGTCCTCCAGGAAATCGATGTTAAATTCGCCGCGCTCTTCTTTTATTAGTCGCAAGGTTTGCTGTATCTGTGGCACCTTCTGGCCGGGGTAGCGGGTGGTTTGAATGGCATCGGCCAGTTCGTCAAAGTCGGCGTTCATCACGCCCTCCCAATCCACGAAACGCTCCAGCATGGTATAAAAAGCCTTTTCTTCGTCTTTGTGGTTGGTGCGGTGCGATAGCATGGTAGAGATAAGCTCGTGCATGTGGTCGCGGCGCTTCTCCAGTTTCAGGCGTTTGTATGCCTTGTTAAGCAGCTCGTGCGTGAGCAGTGTTTTCTCCTGCGGCAGTAGTTCGTGTGCATCCATAAGCAAAATCGTTTTGCACAATTTCTTACGCGCTCACAGCTAATCAGTTAATCCCGAACCAGTTACTTTGCTTCAAAACATTTGCTAACGGCCTGTAACTATAGTTTACACCCACACTCCTCTTAAACTTTTAATACAACTATTTGCAGATTTGTACGCTATATGTGATAGGATTTTTGGCAGTGTGGCTTCACGAACAGACTTTGTATGCAGACAAAATTTTTAGGGACCGGCGGCGCATTTGATGTAGATTACCTGAACTCGGCAGCCTTGCTCAGGTTCAGGGAGAAAAATATCCTGATTGATTGCGGCTTTACCGTTTTCCCGGCGCTGGTTCACAAAAACCTGATAACCAAGGTGGGCCATATTATGCTGACACACCTGCACAACGACCACATTGGTAGCCTGCCAACCTTGCTGCTCTACAAAAGCATCATCGAAAAAGCCCCAAGACCAGTTATCCTTTACCCTTCCGAACCCTTTAAGCAGCAACTCTTTTCCATATTGGAGCCACAGGTAAAAGACCCCGATAAATACGCTGAGTTTGTACCCCTGGAGCAGTTTACAGGCATTAACGCCATCGACACGTTTGGCCAGCACTCTGAAGGCATGCAAACCTATGCGTTTGTGTTTGATGAAGGCGGGAACCGCATTGCTTACTCCGGAGACCTGGGTAAACCCGAAACACTTTTCGACAGGCTGGATAAGATGAACCCGCTGCGCACCTGTGTGTTTCATGAGATAACCTTTAACGCCGAAAACACCGGCCACACCTTCTACAAAAAACTGCTGCCTTACCTTACCAATTACGAAGTCTTCGGTTACCACTGCGACCCAACCCAAAACCCACTGGATAACCCGGTACGACTGGTTTTTTACGAACCTGATTTTATGGCTTAGACTATAGTTGGCTTATAGTTTCATTGCCCTCGCTCGCGTCCCGCGAGTGTGTGTTACATGTGGCGTCCCGACACGTTAATTAAATCTATGGTTACACAGCAAGGTAAACATTGAGGACACTATAAACTATAGTTTAAAGCGGCCAGAGTCCGCAGGTAACACACACTCGCCAGAGGCGAGCGAGGGCATCAACTATAGTTTACTTCAGCTCCGAAGCTTTTATCTCTTTCTGCCAGATCTCGGCACCTTTAGCGTTATAGATGGTTACTTTAAAAGCACGGTCTGTTGCCGGACCCGATACGCTAACCAACCCGAAGTTATGCTCGCGAACCAGCGTGCCCGGCACGCGCAACGTATTTGGTTCATCTTTCGGGTTAGACACACCGGCTGTAAGTGGAGATATGGTGAAGTCGTAAAGCGGGTAAGTGCCTTCGCGATCCAGTTTGGTAAGTTCAGTAAAGTGGCGGTCGCCATCCATAAAAATCACACCCTTAATTTTGGCTTTCGCAATGGCATCTAACAACTTCTGGCGCTCCTGCGGGTGGTTGCTATAGTTCTCCTTTTCTTCGGCCGGGTTCAGTACCTGCCCGCCCACACAAATAACCTTAAACGTAGCCGAGCTGCTGTGCAAGGCATCTATCAGCCAGTTAAGCTGCGCTTCGCCTAAGTAAGCTTTGTCGGTTGTTCTGGAGTTCGGGCTTTTAAACCAGCGGTCATCCATCAGGAAAAACTGCACATCGTTCCAATGGAAGGTCCCGGTTATTCCTGCATCTTCAAAAATATAGTTCGGGTTCGCCCAGAAAGTTTTAAAAGCATCCAGGGTCAGGTCTTTTTCCCAGAAGCTGCGGTCGGAGTTATTCGGGCCGTAATCGTGGTCATCCCAGATGGCATAGTTGTGCGTTGAACCCAATAGTGGCTGCAGTTCAGGAACTGAGCGCGTATGCGTGTAACGGTATTGTATCCCTGTTTTAGTATTCCAGTCCGGTTCGCGCAGGTACGTGTTATCGCCGATCCAAAGCATAAAGTCCGGCTTCTTCTGGGTTATCGATGTCAAGATCTCGAAATTGGTGTTACCATATGGTTTGCCCGGGCGGTCGTAAGGCGTGTCGTTCACGTAAAAGCAGCTGCCCACGGCAAACGTAAAATCAGGAGCATCTTTGCGGTGCTGCCATAGTTCCTGCGTCTTAAACTCTAAAGGGTAGTTGCGTTTTACTTTTTTGTTGTTGATGTACAGTTCGTAACTATAGCTTTTGCCCGGCTCTACTTTATCAGCAATTAAGTGCGTAGCGTGTGCCTCTTCAGCTATAGTCTTTATTTCCGAAGTAGCGAAAACTTTATCAGGGTTATCTTTTGCCCAGTACTTTATCTTCACTTTTGCCGGTTCTTTGGTCTGCACCCATAGTTTTACTTCCCGCATTTCGGAGTAACCCACCATCGGGCCAGCCTGCAAATATTTTTCCTGGGCTACAGCGGTAAGGCTCCAGCACATAAGGTACAGCACTGCCAGTAATCGTAATTTCATAATTCTGATATTTAAAGCAACTATAGTTTGCCTGTAAGTTAACTCCCAAAGATACACGCCCTGCATCAAAATTGTAAAAACACAGGTATTAGTTTTAAGCACAAAGCAGAACCTGCTCCTAACACATGACCGTAACCACCAGGCAAACTATAGTTCGTAAACCTTTTCTGAGGCAACCGCTGCACATGGCGTACATCAGTATGTTCCTGGTTTTCTGGCTTTATTCTGCGCTTTCCACACCCGACCTTACAAACTGGCTAACCGAGAACATCCTCACCTTATCGCTGCTGATATTCCTGGTTGCTTTCTACAACATCTTCCGGTTTTCCGATACCAGCTACACGTTGATCTTCCTGTTCCTGCTGTTACATGTATTCGGCAGCCAGTACCAGTACTCCGAGAATCCCTTCGGCGAATGGCTGCAGCACCAGTTAAACCACTCCCGCAACCACTACGACCGCCTGGTACACCTCGGCTTCGGCTTGCTTCTTTCCTACCCCATCCACGAAGTGCTTTTACGCGGTTTCAACCTGAATCTGATCTTGAGTTACCTGTTACCGATAGAGCTGGTCCTGTCGTTAGGAGCTGTTTATGAGTTAGCTGAATGGGCAGTAGCCGACCTCCTTTACAATGGCACCGAACAAGGCATGGATTTCCTGGGGATGCAAGGTGACATCTGGGATGCCCAGAAAGACATCGGTTTAGGCTTTTTGGGAAGTGTAATTACTATCAGTGTCACGTTTCTTGTTCGTAAGGTTAGAGGGTAGATTTCTCTATCGTCACCCCGAGCGTCAGCCGAGTGATCTTAATTGTTCTATAGTTGAAGCTGCTTACAACCCGTAACAAGACGCAAAGTATTGCGTCTCTACAATCCGATCCTGTAGGGACAGGTCGCGACCTGTCCGCTCGAGAGGCTGTGGCTATGAAACTATAAATCCAACTATAGCAATAGCAGAAGTATCCCCTTGAGGACAAGTGAGAACGGGAGTTCGAAACTTGCGAGCATAGCTCAATAGGGGTGTTAAATCCCCAACTATAAAACTATAAATCTAACTATGGTAACAGCCAGCAAAGCTCCCCGCCTTAGACAAGGAGGGGTTGGGGGTGGTTTGATCACGGTAACTATAAAACTATAGCCAGAGCTACTACTAGCCTTGTCCCTCCCGGGCCAGTTGAGTCGGGAGACTCAACACGATAATTAGTCACGAGTCTGATACTCGCGCCAGCAGAAGATGGTAACTATAAACTATAGCTTGATCCTGACAACCCTGATCCAAATAAAAAAAGGA
Source organism: Pontibacter populi (assembly GCF_040278685.1). NCBI lineage: Bacteria > Pseudomonadati > Bacteroidota > Cytophagia > Cytophagales > Hymenobacteraceae > Pontibacter > Pontibacter populi. The sequence goes on along the minus strand of NZ_JBEOKT010000015.1, from coordinate 67,379 downwards.
GAAGCCTGCGCTTCTCCTTCTCCCAACTTACATACAGCAGTTGAATATTATTTTACAACCGGGTTAGTAACCAGCGCTTGCTGGCTAAGTTGTAAGTTACTTTGGCTCATGCGCTCACAGGCGCTAAACACAAGCGAAATGGCTGCACTCAGAAAAGCCATTTTTAAATATAGTCTCATAAAAAATTACTGAAAAATAAGGGGAAGTGCCTGGCGAAAAAAACAGCCGCACCCGAAAGTGCGGCTGAAAAAATCACCAAAATTACACTTTAATCAAGTATTATAATTCGCCACGCTCAGCGGCTTTCTTCATCTTCTCGTTCGCGAAAATTGCGATCTCTACACGACGGTTCTGCTGACGACCTGCTGCAGTGCTGTTATCAGCAATTGGCTGGTCAAAGGCATATCCCTGGGTAGTCATACGGTTGCGGCTTACACCCTGGCCAGATAAGTAGCTGGCTACAGACTCAGCACGACGTTCAGACAACGCCTGGTTCAGCTCACGTGTACCGGTGTTATCGGTGTGGCCTTCTATTAGGATGTTCGTGTCTTCGTATTTCTTAAGTGTAGTGGCAAGTTGTGCGATCTCTGTCTGTGCGTTAGACTGCAACGCATCCGAGTTTGTAGCGAACAGGATACCAGAGTTAAACGTGATCTTGATACCTTCACCAACACGCTCTACTTTGGCATTTTCAAGGTCTCTTTGCAGTTCTTCTGCCTGCTTGTCCATGTGACGGCCAATAAGCGCACCAGTTGTACCACCAACGGCAGCACCAATAATAGCACCTGCCGCAGTGTTACCGGCAGCTTTACCAATTACACCACCAACCACAGCGCCGGCACCGGCACCAATTGCACCACCTTTAGCCGTTCTGCTGGCATTACAAGATGTAAATAGCAAACCGATGATGGCAAAAATGGATAAATAAATTCTGATACTTTTCATATGCATTCTATTTTAGTTCTGATTTACGAATCGTGAGATTCAAAGCTTCATACTGCTTATTTTTAAAAATGTTCCGGCATTGTACTCACTTTATAGTGGCCTTTAAAACAGCAAATAACCAGCAAACTATATACCTTCTTGATTATTACCATTTTATATAGTCAATATAGTATACTTTAACGACCAAAATATTTAACAGGTTTTTAAATAAAGTGTACATACTGGTTTACAGGGTAAAAAACTATACAAAAAAGAGCGCCTGCCAACCGAAGCTGACAGGCGCTCTGTAAGGCAACTATAGTTTATAGTTTTACTTTATTTCACCGCTCTCGGCAGCTTTTTTCATCTCTTCGTTCGCGATAATGATGATCTCTACACGACGGTTCTGCGTACGGCCTGCAACTGTGCTGTTATCAGCAATTGGCTGGTCGTAGCTATAACCTTTAGCCTGTAAACGCGATCCATCAACACCTACGCTTTTTGCATAGTTTAATACAGACTGCGCACGGCGCTCAGATAATTTCTGGTTCAGTTCGTAGCTACCGGTATTGTCAGTGTGACCTTCAATAATTACGTTGGTACCTTCATACTCTTTCAGTGTCTGGGCAAGCTTTGCAATGTCCTGCTTGGCAGATGCACTTAACTCAGCAGAGTTCGTCTGGAAAAGGATACCAGAATCAAAGTTGATACGGATCGCTTCGCCTACACGCTCTACGTTTGCATTTTCCATGCTCTTCTCAAGCTCTTCAGCCTGCTTGTCCATACGGCGACCAATTACGGCGCCTGTTGCACCACCTACTGCAGCACCAATAATAGCACCTGCAGCAGTGTTACCCATTTTGTTACCGATGATACCACCAATAACAGCACCAGAGCCGGCTCCTATAATACCGCCTTTGGTAGTTTTATTCATTCCTTTTTTATCAGAGGTATCTGTTGTTTGTGTACCTGTTTGGGAAGTTTCTGTAGTTGTACCTGAGTTATCAGCTGTCGGACGTGTGCTCTGGCAAGACGTGAACAGCATAGCTGCAGCTAGAAACGAGGTTAATGATAATTTTAAAGCTTTCATGTTTCTTAAAATTGGTAAAGGTTTGGTTTACGGTAATTGTACTGTTTATGATAATTTAAATTTACTGGCCTGCGCCTGCAAAGCCTATTGCAATACAAGTGCCAGCTTTACACAAACGCCCATAATCCTTAAAACTATACAAGTAAGAGCTAAAAATATTTAGCTTTTTAAATATATAAACCTCACATTACCATTATTGTCAATAAAAAAGCCTGCCATTACAACTAATGGCAGGCTTTAAAACTTTATATTTCAGTTTATTACGATGCTTTGGTTGCTTTGCGTGTTTTAATCTTAGCATTATCAGCATCTTTCTCGCAAACCATGCTCAGCAGGTTCGTCAGTTTATCTTTCAGCTCTTTGCGGTCAACTATAAAGTCCAGGAAGCCGTGCTCCAGTACAAACTCTGCACTCTGAAAACCTTTTGGCAGGTCTTTACCAATTGTTTCTTTAATTACACGCGGGCCGGCAAAACCGATCAACGCACCTGGCTCAGCAATGTTAAAGTCACCCAGCATAGCATACGATGCCGTTACACCTCCGGTAGTCGGGTCAGTCAGCATGGAAATATAAGGCAGGCCTTCTTCTGAAAGTAATGCCAGTTTAGCGGACGTTTTAGCCATCTGCATCAGCGAGAAGCCGGCCTCCATCATTCGTGCACCACCCGATTTCGAGATCATCATGAACGGTGTGCGTGTTTTGCGGGCGTGGTCAATGGCGCGGGCTATCTTCTCTCCTACCACCGAGCCCATAGAACCACCAATAAAGTTGAAGTCCATACAGGAGATAGTGATCTCGCGGCCATTCATTTTACCGTAAGCGCTGCGCACAGCATCTTTCAGGCCTGTCGATTTCTGGGTAGCAACTATACGATTCGGGTACGGCTTAGAGTCCACAAAGTCCAGCGGGTCGCCGGAAGTAAGGTTGGCATCCAGTTCCGTAAACTCGTTGTTGTCGAAAAGGATGGCAAAATACTCTTTAGAGCCAATGCGATCGTGATGATTACACTTAACGCAGGTGCTTAAATTTTTGCGGTGCTCTGCCATGCTACTTACAGCTTTGCAGCTAGGGCACTTATACCACAACCCGTCCGGTGTTTCCTTTTTCTCCTCTGTAGGGGTATGGATTCCTTTTTCTACTCTTTTAAACCAAGGCATCATAGTTTAAAGCGTGCGCCAGGCACATAAAATGTGATAAAATACTTGCAGCCAACCGGCCGGGTACATCAAAAAAATGACCTGCCTTTCAGGTCTCCGGAGAGCTTTACAAAAGGCAGGTCACAAAATTATGTAATTATCAGCAGTTCTGCTACAAATTAAGCTAATGTAATCTCGTTATTCAGATATACGTCCTGTATGGCGTTCAGTAACTCCACACCAACTTTCATGTCTTTCTGGAACGCTTTACGGCCAGAAATTAAGCCCATGCCGCCCGCACGCTTATTAATAACAGCTGTACGCACAGCATCTGCCAGGTCAGACTCGCCCTTAGACTCACCACCAGAGTTGATCAGACCGGCACGGCCCATATAGCAGTTGGCCACCTGGTAACGCGCCAGATCGATCGGGTTATCGGTAGTCAGCTTTTCGTACATCGCCTTATGCGACTTCGCAAAGTTGATAGCTGTAAAGCCACCGTTATTCTCCGGAAGTTTCTGTTTGATGATGTCGGCCTGTATAGTTACGCCCAGGTGGTTAGCCTGCGCTGTAATGTCGGCAGCTACGTGGTAATCTACACCATCTTTTTTGAAGGCGTTGTTACGTGCATAGCACCAAAGTATAGTTGCCATACCTAACTGGTGTGCTCTTTCAAATGCCTCCGCTACTTCCATTATCTGGCGAGAAGATTCTTCAGAACCAAAGTATATAGTTGCACCAACAGCAGTTGCACCCAGGTTCCAGGCCTCATCCACAGAACCGAACATGATCTGGTCGAACTTGTTAGGGTAAGTCAGCAGCTCGTTGTGGTTAATTTTTACGATGAACGGAATTCTGTGCGCATATTTTCTGGACATCATGGCCAGATTACCGAACGTTGTGGCAACCGCGTTGCAACCACCTTCCATAGCCAGCTTAATGATGTTCTCAGGATCGAAATAAATTGGGTTTGGCGCGAACGATGCACCGGCAGTGTGCTCTATGCCCTGGTCAACCGGCAGGATAGACAGGTAACCCGTGCCACCTAAACGGCCATGGTCAAACAGCTGCTGCAGGCTGCGCAATACCTGTGGGCTGCGGTTGCTCTGAGCAAAAATTCTGTCCACGAAGTCCGGGCCCGGCGCGTGCAGCTGCTCTTTTGAGATTGTTTTGCTTTCATACTGAAGCAGGCTTTCTCCTTCAGAACCAAGTAAAGAAACGATGTTATCGTAATTCATTTGTCTTTAAAATTTTGTGATAGAGACACTTTAGATTTGGTGATACAAATATAGCAAGGGATATATATTTTTAATATTCTTTTGGACTGCTTTCTGTTTCAGATTATAAACTCTAGGATGGGTAATTTTTATAACACAGACAAGCCCATCAGAACACCCAACACTTACTTTGCAGGCACAAAAAAGTTACTATAAAAAACAGCGCCTGACTAAAATTTTAGTCAGGCGCTGCACATCGTTATCTATAGTTTGAGAACCTATAGTTGCGGGCTTCTACATACAAGTTTCGCTTACTACTTTGCCATCCACCAGTACAGTGCAAACATGCGAGGTATACTCAAACGGATCTCCGTCAAATAACACGATGTCGGCATCTTTGCCTTTCTCCAGAGAGCCAATGCGTTTGTCCTGGCCAATTATTTTGGATGGAGCTATAGTTAGCGCGGCCAGTGCCTGTTCCGGTTTCATGCCATTTGCTACGGCCACACTTGCCTCAAACAACAACACACGCGCCCTTGGCACATAGGCCTCAAAACCACTTTGTATGGCTACCGGAATACCGGCTTTGGCAAGTATAGCTGCTGTTTCGAAAGATATATTTTTGTTTTCGCCGTAAGCCCGCGCCATAGTCGGGTGAACTATAACCGGAATACCGGCGGCCTTTATCTCATCTACTAACAAGTAACCTTCCGAAGCACCATCCAGCACCATGTCCAGGTTAAACTCTTTTGCCAGGCGCAGCGCTGCCATTATATCCTGGGCTTTGTTGGCTGTAACTAATGCCTTGTATTTTCCGGAGAGCACTTCACTTAATGTCTCCATTTTCAGGTTACGGTCGGGGCGCTTGGAGGCATCCTTGTTACCCGATTTTTTAGCGTAAGCCTGTGCCGCCTGTAACTCCGAGCGAAGCATAGCAATACCTTTTGCCGTAGTTTTTGGTGAGTTATAGTTATCAGCCACCGAATTTCCTACTGTAAAAGCCACCATCGTTGTCGTATCGAGCAGGTTATTGAAACCATCAGCAGAAGTTTTTAACGCCATTAGCTTTCCGCTGGCCAATGCGCCTGGAGCATGCCCCGTGTTTATAGTTGTAACGCCATGGCTGCGCACCCAGATTATCAGTTCCTCGTTGGGGTTATAGGCATCTATAGCGCGAAGCTCAGGCTGTACGGGTGATGTTTTCTCGAGTTGCTGCTGGTCGGCAGGCACGTTGTAAATACCGGCTAACCCAACCGAAGTGTGGGCATCTACAAAACCGGGCGTTACCACTTTGGCGTTATAGACCTTATAGTTCTGCGGCACCTGCAGGTTAGCTCCTACGGCCTCAATTTTGCCATCTTTTATAAGCACAACACCATTCTTGATAGGCGTGCCGGCCATGGTATAAACCGTTTCGCCTTTAACAGCTATCTGTGCCTGCACCTGTCTGGCGCCAACTATAGCCAGGCCCGCAACTATAGCCGCTGCTATTTTTATATGTTTTTTCATGTTGGTTCTTCTCAGAAGTTGATTCAGTATAAGTCGAGATTATAGGAATAAACTCTCTGACTCATCACTCTTAAACTCTTACTTATTAATGCGTGTGATAATGAACATCGGTCTGGTAGGTATTGTAGCCACCGGTCGCAAACTTTTTGTCTTCAGGGTTGCTGATGTCGAAGCGCTTTTTACCTTCTACCCAAGTCTGTTCTATAGTTGTGTACACACTGAACGGCTCGCCATTCAGAACTATAAAATCAGCATCTTTGCCTTTCTCCAGGGAGCCAACGCGGTTATCCAGTTCCAGCATTTTGGCACCGGCTATAGTCAGCGCTTCCAGGGCTTTTTCGCGACTCATACCGGCACGCACACCCAAGGCTGCACTTCGCATAAATAACCTTGAATCGGTAATGCCATCATCGGTATGGAAAGCAGTGAGTACACCTGCTTTTTCCAGCACAGCGCCGTTGCTATTTCTCACCTCCACGGCTTCCGATTTACCGCCCGGAGAATCCAGGGTGATAATGGAGGCAGGAATACCGGCTTTGGCAATTTCGTCGGCTGCTTTCCAGGCTTCGCTTACGTGGTGCAATACCATCTTAAAGCCAAATTCTTTCTGTAATCTAAGTGCGGTCAGTACATCGTCGTAGCGGTGTGTATGGAAATGCACAATGCGCTTGCCCTCCAGTATCTCTACCATTGGGTCTAGGTTTGCTTTGCGCTCCGGCATTTTATCGGCTTTGCCTTTGGCTGCTTTTATCTTGCTTTGGTATTGCTGAGCATCTAAAAATAATTGCCTTGCCATAGCCGCCGACTTAGCACGCGTACCCGGAAAAGGATTTGCCTTCATGGGGTTTGTACCGTTGGCCATTTTCATGCCGCCACAGATGCCGTTGGTCACATCCTCGCAAAAAGTAAGATCGCCAATCGTGTTGCCTTCGCGCATTTTAAGGTACACGGTCTGCCCGCTCATCAGGTGGCCCGAGCCCGGCATTACGTTTACGGTTGTTATTCCGCCGGCCAAAGCACGCTTAAACGAATCGCTGATCGGGTTAATGCCATCTATAATGCGCACATCGGGTTGCAACGGAGCAGATGCATCAGCACCAGCACCTTCGCCCAAATGTGAGTGCGTATCTACCAAACCCGGCATCAGTACTTTACCAGTTAGGTCAAATTCGGTGGCTCCTTTGGGTATTTTCACATCGCTGGCAGCGCCAACGGCTGTTATTTTGCCATGTTGCACCACCAGCACGCCATTTTCTATGGGTTTGCCGGCTATAGGAATAATGCGGGCATTTTTGAACACATGCGGTTGTTCCTGGGCAAAGGCGTTGCCGGTCAGCAAAAAGCCGGACAGGCCAAGCGCTGCAAGCAACAGTTTATTCTTTCTCATCAGGTTTAAGTTGAGGTATAGATCAGGTTAGTTTTTAACACCTTTAACTTAAACATTTTAACCTGCATTTAAAAACATTTCCCGGTCGGGCAGCAACTATAGTTCTCACTTCTCCCGCAACATCTAAACAAAACCAAAATCGTTATTATTAATACACTATCTATCTTACCGCTATGAGAACTAGAAAGAATTTTGCGCACCACAAGCTCCCACCGACACTAACTATAGTTTCCCTCGCATTTATAGTTTACGCCTGCGTCTCCTCAACCCAACTTACCGGCTCCTGGAAAAGCCCCGAAGCAACCGGAAAAACCTATAACAATATTGTAGTTGCGGCCCTTACCGAGAATATACTTGCCCGCCAGGAAGTGGAAAAAGACATGCAGAACCAGCTGTTGCAACGCGGCATAAAAGCTACCAAAAGCATCGATATTTTTCCGCCAACCGGTGCCACTAAGGAGGGCCCTGATGTAAACTTGCTGTTAGAGAAGATGCGCGGCGCAGACTACGATGCCGTACTGACTGTTGCGCTAGTAGACGAAGAAACAGAAACCCGTTATGTGCCGAGCAATGTTGGCTACCGTCCGGTTACGTATTTTTCCTGGTATGGCAACTTCCGGAGATACTATACTTACTGGCAACCTATCCTGTACGAACCCGGCTACTATACCGAAGACAAGATCTATTACCTCGAAACCAATCTTTATGGTGTAGAGAACGATGCCTTGGTCTGGTCTGCACAGTCGCACTCACATAGCCCATCGAGTATGCGTAAAGCCGCTGAGAAACTGGCCGAGCTAACTATAAATCAACTCGCCAAAGACAACCTGATACAACCTCAGATTATGCAGGAATAAAAAAGAGATACGTTTGATGCGTCCTTTCATAGTTTAACCAGTTACATATAAAGACTATGCGGTGAATACAAACCCTATTCTCCGCAAATCTGCGGAGAATTAACAACTATAAATCTAAAGCTCACACCCACAAAAAAAGGACACCCTTTTAAGAATGTCCTTTATTATAGTTCGCTATAGTTACGTTACTACTCATTATACACCACATGCAGCACTGTTTGCCCCACGGCTTTCAGTGTTTTCGGGCTGATGATGGACATGCTGTCGGAGTGGCGGTGGTGGTAATCTCCGAAATAGTCGCCATCAATACTGCTCATATTGTACTCTATAATATCGATCATCGGGATCTTGGCAATAGCGTTGATATATGAGTGATCGTCAGTAATGGCAGGGGCATTTACATATTTAAAGTAATCCGAATAGCCTAGCTTGTTGCCTGCCTTCCACACTTTATCAACTATATTTTTAGCATACTGCATAGAGGTTCCTTCGCGGGCAAACCGAGCGTTGTTGGCTCCTACCATGTCCAGCAGTATACCATACTTGGCGGTATAGTTCGGGTTATGCTTGTTGCGACTCCAGTATTGCGAACCTAAGCACCAGGTGTCATCCTTGTAAGGTAATTCGCTGTCGTCCGGCTGGCCATAGTCTTCCCCGTCAAAAAAGAACAGGTCTACACCCACATCCGGTTTCTGCTGCGCGGCTTGTAGTGTTCTGGCAATTTCCAGCAGTACCGCTACACCACTTCCACCATCGTTAGCACCGTCTATTGGCTTTTTCTGGTTGTTAGTGTCTTTATCGGCATACGGGCGGGTATCCCAGTGAGCGGCCAGCATAATGCGCGTACCAGCCTCCGGGTTATAGGATGCTATAATGTTACGCAGGTTCAGCATAGTGCCATCATAAGCACGCATCTGAAACTCCTGCACTTCTACCTTAGCACCATATTCTTTTAACTTACTGATGATCCAGTCGCCGGTAGCTTTGTGCGGCTCTGTGTTTGGCACACGCGGACCAAAAGCTACCTGCTTTGCTACAAACTTGTAAGCAGAATCAGCATTAAATTCCGGTGCTTTCACTCCTGCCGGTTCGGTTTCAGTTTCGTTTACAGTGGTTTCCTGCTGCGCGCCTTTCTCTGCTGAGTCGCAACTATAAAGTGCCAGCGTACCGCAGAAAAGTATAGCTATCAGGTTCAATTTATTCTTCATAAGCCCAGTCAATACCGGTTTTTAAATCTTTAATTACAATACCCTGCTTCTTCAGTTCAGCGCGAATGGCATCTACTTTATCGTAATCCTTAGATTCCTTCGCTTCTTTATAGAACGTCAGCACTAAGCTTAGCATTTCTTCCTGATCGCCGAGCGGTTCTTCTTTCAGGCCCAATATATCTAGCACCAGCGTACGGTAAGTTTCTCTTATGGTATCAAATGTTCCACGTGTGAGATTCCCGATCTGCAGCTGACCTAGGTATAAACTGTTCACTTTTTTAAGCAAGTTGAACAGCGAAGCTATAGTTCGTGCGGTGTTCATGTCATCATCCAGTCCACGGAAGCAGTCTTCAGTCAGTTTCAGCAGTTCTTCGTTCAGCTTTTCGTCCGGTGCAACACCTTCTTCCGGGTACTGCATCTTCTCCAGCACACGCAGTCCGTTCATTAGCTTTGTGTAGCCTTTTCGTGCTGCCTGTAGTGCTTCGTTACTAAAATCCAGGGTACTTCTATAGTGCGCCTGCAGAATAAAGAAGCGGATCGTCATCGGGCTGTAGGCCTGCTCCAGCATCTCGTGGTTGCCGCTAAACAATTCGCTCAGGTTTATAAAGTTACCCAGCGATTTACCCATCTTCTGCCCGTTCACTGTGATCATGTTGTTATGAACCCAGTATTTGGCAGCATCCGAGTGGCTGTGGCTAGCCTGGCTCTGCGCTATCTCGCATTCGTGGTGCGGGAACATCAGGTCCAGTCCGCCTCCATGTATGTCAAAGTTCTCGCCCAGGTATTTTCTGCTCATGGCCGAGCACTCCAGATGCCATCCCGGGAAACCATCGCTCCACGGCGAAGGCCAGCGCATGATATGCGACGGGGAAGCTTTTTTCCAGAGTGCAAAATCCAGCGGAGATCGTTTTTCGCCCTGCCCTTCCGTATCGCGGGTGTTGCTCAGCAGGTCTTCTATAATTCTGCCCGACAGCTTGCCATAGTTGTGGTCCTTATTGTAAGCCGGCACATCAAAGTATACTGACCCGTTCACTTCGTAAGCAAAGCCGTTTTCCAGTATCTCCTTTATCATCTCTATCTGCTCAATGATATGGCCCGATGCACGTGGTTCGATGTCCGGAGATAAGGTGTTTAGTTTTTCGAGGTCGCGGTGATATACATTGGTATAGTGCTGCACTACTTCCATCGGCTCCAGTTTCTGCGCTTTGGCAATTTTCTCGATCTTATCTTCCCCTTCGTCGGCATCGTTCTGCAGGTGTCCAACGTCGGTAATGTTGCGCACAAAACGCACCTTATATTTCAGGTATTTGAGGTAACGATACAGCACATCGAAGGTAACGGCGCTACGGGCATGGCCTAAATGCGGCTCGCCGTAAACAGTTGGCCCGCACAGGTACATACCCACAAACGGAGCGTGCAGCGGTTCAAATACTTCCTTCTTGCGTGTAAGCGTATTATAGAGGTTCAGTTTCTGTGGCATAGTATAAGTTCAGGCACCAGCGGCACCGCACTTTATAGTTTGATCAGCCAATAGTGGCCGGTTTATAGTTCAAAATTAAAAAGATTGCCTTCCAAGTCCTAACCTTACTCTTCTTCCAGCACATATTTGGCCGATATCGGGAAATGATCGGAAAGGCCCATCTCGTAATGTGTTTTAAATTCTATCGCCCGTAACCCTTCACTGTAAAACTGGTTATCGATGCGTAAGAAAGGCAAAGGTCCGTTATACGTTGCTCCTACGCCAGTGCCAGCTTTTACAAACGCATTCTCCAGGGTACGCGCCAGTTGGTTGTAAGTATAGCTTGTTGGTATATCGTTAAAGTCGCCGCACACTATAACCGGGTAAGGAGACTCGTTAATATGTTCCAGTAGTTTTTCAGCCTGGTGCCCGCGGGCTATAAAACCCTTTTTCAGGCGGCGCGCCAGGTTGCGTCCTTCTTTTTTAAAGCTTGCCTCATCACCAATAGCCGAATACGTATTCTCGATGTCCTGCGACTTGATGCTCATAGATTGCAGGTGGGCCGTATAGATGCGGACCGTATCTCCTTTCACGTTTATATCGGCCCAGATAGCACGGTTATGGTTAGACTCCCCGAAGCGAATTACGCCTTTATCAACTATAGGATAACGCGTAAAGATCACGATACCAATATCAGCCTTGTTGCGGTCTACAAACGACACAGAGAAATAGCGAAACTTGTCATAACGGTTACCAATGCGGCTTACCGTATTATAAGTATTGGAGCCCCGGTTGCTATAAAACTCCTGCAAACAGTACACATCGGCTGGGTGCGTGGCTACCCAGTCAATCATCTCGCTCGATGCTTCGCGTTCTACGCCATCTTTATCTGTGTAGGCATTAAAAACGTGCACATTATAACTAAGCACCTGCAGCGTTTTGGCGCCATCAGGTTCGCCGCTGCTAAAGTTAAACGCCATCATGCGGCTATAGTATCCCCAGCCAAGCACAATTACCAGCAGCGGCAGTACTACAAACCAAGACCGTTTAATGAGCCAGTAAACCAGGAAAAGCCCGTTAAGAATAAGTGCCCCCGGCAACGACAGCGCAACAAAGGCAGCCGGCCAGAACTCATGAGGCGGAACACGCAGACATAGTACACCCAGCAACACCCAGAACACAACGAGGATGTTTAAAATGAGCCAAAAACGGCGCCTTATTTTTTTGAATGTGCCAGACACGAAACAAACATACAAAGAAACGTTTGATGTATACTATGCCTTAACCATAAAATGACATAGCATAAACACCAAATCACAACTATAAAAACTTCTTAAGAACTATAGTAACTTTCCCGTTGTTGCATAGAAACACATTGCTCAGCAAGCGGCAATCAGGTTACCCCTCCATACCTATAGTTACACTTCCATAACACAGCCGGAAACTATAAATTAATACAGCCATTAGCGGACTGTATTGTATATATAATGTTTTTGTTGTAAATTTGTGAAATTATTTCGCAGGAGATGAGGGGACACGAAGTCCCCTTCTTTATTTCTTATACTTGTAAACAATGGCACTAAGCGCAACAACTATACGCGAGTTTGCGGAAGCAAGTCTTCCGGATAGCGACCTGTTTCTGGTAGATGTAACGGTTTCGGATTCAGCGGTTCGCCCTAAAGTAACCGTGCTGGCCGATGGTGAGCAGGGAATTACGATAGACCAGTGCGCTACGCTTAGCCGCCGTATCAGCAAGAAAATTGAGGAGAAGTACGGTGAGGAGCTGAGCTATACCATAGAAGTAAGTTCGCCTGGTGTTGACTTTCCGCTGACACAGCCGAAACAGTTTATCCGTAATATAGGTCGCAACCTGAAGCTGAAACTGCAGGATGGCACCGAGAAAACCGGCAAACTGGAAGAAGTAACCGAAACCGGAATTAACCTGACCGAAGAAATAAAACAAAAAGGCAAAAAGGCAACGTATGAGCCTGTGCAAATACCTTTCGGGGAGATTGTAAAAGCAAATGTTGTAATATCATTTAAATAAAAAGATAATGAACAGTTCAGTCCTGATCGAGTCGTTCGCTGAATTCGCGAAATTCAAGAACATAGACCGCCCGACCATGATGCGTATCCTAGAAGATGTGTTCCGCACCATGATCCGTAAAAAGTGGGGTACCGACGAGAACTTTGATATCATCCTGAACGTGGAGAAAGGTGACCTGGAGATATGGCGTAACCGCGAAATCGTGGACGACAACTCTGAGGACATCTGGGATCATGATAAGATCGCCTTATCGGATGCACAGAAGATAGAGCCAGACTTTGAGGTTGGTGAAGAAGTATCGGAAGAGATACAACTGGAAGACTTTGGTCGCCGCGCTGTACTTACAGCCCGCCAGACGCTTATACAGCGCATCAAGGACATGGAGAAGGAACTGTTGTTCCAGAAGTATAAAGACCTTGTAGGCGAGATCATATCCGGTGAAGTTTACCAGGTTTGGAACCGCGAAGTGTTGTTGCTGGACCAGGACGAAAATGAACTACTGATACCGAAGAACGAACAGATACCAAAGGACCGTTACCGTAAAGGCGACGTAGTTCGTGCTGTTGTTCAGCGTGTTGAGATCGTGAACGGTAATCCAAAGATCATCCTTTCACGTACATCTCCTGCATTCCTGGAGCGTTTATTTGAGAACGAAGTACCTGAAATATTCGATGGACTTATCGCGATCAAAAAAATCGTTCGTGAGCCGGGCGAGCGTGCTAAAGTTGCCGTAGAATCTTTTGACGACCGTATTGACCCGGTTGGTGCCTGCGTAGGTATGAAAGGTTCACGTATACATAGTATAGTACGTGAGCTTGAGAACGAAAACATTGACGTAATTAATTATACCGATAACCTGGAACTATACATTCAGCGTGCCCTTAGCCCGGCTAAGATCACCAGCATGAAGATAGACCAGGAAAACAAGCGTGTATCGGTGTTCTTGAAACCAGACCAGGTATCGTTAGCGATCGGTAAAGGTGGCCAGAACATTAAGCTTGCAAGCCGTTTGGTTGATATGGAGATCGACGTATTCAGAGAGTCTGAAGTGTACGAAGAAGACATCAGCCTGGAAGAGTTTACAGATGAGATCGAAGACTGGGTAATTGCAGAATTACGCCGCATTGGTCTGGATACAGCGAAGAGTGTGCTGGCAGTTACAAAAGAAGACCTGCTGCGCAGAACTGAACTGGAAGAAGAAACCATCGACGACGTGCTGGCTATCCTGCGCGAAGAGTTGGAAGAAGAAGACAATCAATAGTTGTACGTTGTGCCCCATTCGCTTAATTTTGAAAGAAATTAGCGGAGGGGCATACCGCATTACCTGCTTACAGGCAACTAATAATTTACATTAAGAATAAAAGACAGCATATTAGAACAAAATGGCAGAAGAACAAACAAGGAGGCTTAAACAGGTTGCAACTACTTTGAACATTGGTACATCTACCATTGTGGACTACCTCTCTGCTAAAGGTTTTGACGTGGAAAACAGACCCACTACCAAGATCACGGCAGAGCAGTTCAGTATGCTGGCTAAAGAGTTCGCTTCCTCTATGAAAGATAAAATAGAGGCAGAAGAGCTTAATATTGGCAAGAAGCCACAAACCAACCAGGTTGTGGAATCGGAAGGTCACCATCACGAAGTAAAGAAAACTGCAGAACCTGAGCAGGAGATCTTTATTAAGACGGTACACCAGCCAAAAGGCGAAACAGCCGAGCCGAAAGCACCTGAAGCTCCGGCACCAGCTGCACCAGCACCTGCTCCGGAACCCAAATTGCCAGGTATAAAAGTATTAGGCAAAATAGAACTGGATGCAAAAGGAAACCCGGTACCTAAGCAGGCTCCAAAGCCAGCCCCGGCACCAGAGGCTCCAGCCCCAGCTCCAGCTGCTGAAAAACCTGCTCCGGCCCCTGCGCCAGTGGCAGAAAAACCAGCAGCTCCGGCACCAGAAGAAAAACCTGCTGCCCCTGTAAAACCAGTTGAAAAGCCAGCTCCCGCAGCTGAAAAACCAGCAACGCCAGCGCCAGCGCAACCGGCTCCTCCTGTTGCTGAAAAACCTGCGGCTCCTGCAACACCAACACCTGCTGCCCCTGCGAAGCCTGCAGCAGAAACCAAAGCACCTGAGCCTACGCCAGCTGCACCCGAAAAACCTTCGGAACAAGAACAAGGACCAATAGAAACAATTACAGCAAAAGCCGACCAGTTAAAAGGCCTTACTGTACTGGGCAAGATCGAATTACCAGACAGCTCACGCAGAAAAGGCACTAAACCTGTAGCCTCTTCCGATGATAGGAAGGGCGGCAAAAAGAAAAAGCGCAAGCGCATTATAGTTCCAACTGAAGGTGGTGGCCAACAGCCAAACCAACAGCAGAGTATCCAGAACCAGAACCAGCGCCCGGTTACGCCGGCAGGTGGCCGACCTCATGGAGGCGGTGGACCGCACCAGGGAGGACCACGACCGCAGGGTGGTGGCAGAAACCAGCAACGCGGAACATTTACGCCACGCCCTGAAAAAGCGGAGGTTACCGATAAGGAAATTCAGGAGCAGATCAAGGCTACACTTGCCAAGCTAAGCGGTGGTAAAGGTGGCGGTGGTAACCGTGCCAAGTATCGTCGTGAGAAACGTTCGGCTATAGCTGATGCTACCGAAGAACGCAGAATGCAGGAGCAGGCAGAATCTAAAACACTGCGTGTAACTGAATTCGTATCGGCAAACGACCTTGCGTCACTGATGAACGTGAGCGTGAACGATGTTATTAAGGTGTGTATGCAGCTTGGCATGTTCGTTTCAATTAACCAGCGCCTGGATGCAGAAGCAATTACTATTATTGCAGATGAGTTCGGTTACGGAATTGACTTCATTACAAGTGAAGACGAGCAGGCACTGGAGCACATAGAGGCCGATGCAGAAGAGGACCTGGAAGAACGCGCTCCGATCGTTACGATCATGGGTCACGTTGACCACGGTAAAACTTCCCTGCTTGACTACATACGTGATGCGAACGTAACTGCCGGTGAGGCCGGTGGTATTACGCAGCACATTGGTGCTTATAAAGTAAAAACAGAAAGCGGCCGTACGGTTACTTTCCTGGATACGCCTGGTCATGAAGCCTTTACCGCGATGCGTGCCCGTGGTGCCAAAGTAACGGACGTTGTTATTATTGTGGTAGCCGCCGACGACTCGGTGATGCCTCAGACAAAAGAAGCGATCAACCACGCACAGGCAGCCGGTGTACCAATTATTATTGCACTTAACAAAATAGATAAGCCGGGCGCCAACCCTGATAAAGTTCGTGAAGAACTTGCTCAGCTGAACATACTGGTTGAAGAATGGGGCGGTAAATACCAGGCTCAGGAAGTATCAGCAAAAACAGGACAGGGCGTAAACGACCTGCTGGAAAAAGTATTGCTGGAAGCTGAATTACTGGAACTAAAAGCCAACAAGAACAGGAACGCTATAGGTACAGTTATTGAAGCCGCTCTTGATAAAGGCCGTGGTTATGTAGCAACTATGCTTGTACAGACAGGTACCCTGAAAATAGGTGATGTTGTACTGGCAGGTTCTCACTACGGTAGAGTAAAAGCAATGACCGACCACCGTGGCCGTAAAATGAAAGAAGCAGGCCCATCTACCCCAGTTCAGTTACTGGGTCTTGATGGCGCACCACAGGCCGGCGACAAATTCCTGGTAATGGAATCGGAGCGTGAGGCACGTGAAATTGCATCTAACCGTTCGCAGGTACAGCGTGAGCAAAGCTTACGTACCCGTAAACATATTACCCTGGATGAGATCGGTCGTCGTCTGGCTATCGGTACATTTAAGGAGCTTAACGTGATCGTAAAAGGTGACGTGGATGGTTCAGTTGAAGCACTTTCTGACTCCTTACTAAAACTATCGACTCCTGAAGTTCAGGTTAGCATTATCAACAAAGGGGTGGGTGCCATCTCCGAGTCTGATGTGTTGCTTGCATCTGCTTCTGATGCGATCATTATCGGTTTCCAGGTTCGTCCATCGCAGAATGCGCGTAAGCTGGCAGAGCAGGAGCAAATTGATGTGCGCCTGTACTCTATCATCTACGATGCGATAAACGAAGTGAAGGATGCCATGGAAGGTATGCTTGCTCCTACCCTGAAAGAAGAGATCACTGGTAACGCAGAAGTGCGCGATGTGTTCAAGATCACGAAGGTGGGTACTATTGCAGGTTGTATGGTGACAGACGGAACTATACAGCGTAACAACAAAGTACGCCTGATACGTGATGGTATAGTTGTACTGGATGGCGAGATCCTGGCACTGAAGCGTTTCAAAGACGATGTATCGGAAGTGAGACAAGGCTTTGAGTGCGGTATCAGCCTGAGAAATTACAACGATATCCAGGAAGGTGATATCATTGAAGCGTACACTGAAAAAGAAGTGAAGCGTACACTATAAGTATAGCTTTAACCATAAAAAGAGAAAGCCCCTGGAAATTTCCAGGGGCTTTCTCTTTTTATGGTTACTATAAACTATAGTTATCGTCTTCTGTTGTTGCGGGCAAGCATGCGCTTATCTTTGCGGTGCTTTTTGTGCATTTTCTTCTCTTCCTTCAGAATAGCTTTCATTTTCTTGCTGTTCTTAATGCGCTTCTTATCAAAAGAAGATCTTTTTCCATTCTTGGTCTCGTAGTCGTTAAAGCGTTTATCTAACCCGGATGCGCGCTGACCAACTTCATCAGTAGATGCGCCTTTTGTCTGTGTTTTATTCGTTCCCCAGAATTCATCTTTAGAACTTGACCCCATGGTGTTGGGAGCAGTTTGGGCAGATGCCTCAGAAACTACAAACAAAAAGCTCAGGCAAAATATCGAAAGAAGTAATTTTTTCATGCGGTTAACGTCTTAGTAGTAAAGGTATAACGGTGGTGAACCTAAAAGTTATATATTATTTTGTTAGCAACAGCGAAAAAATGCACAAAAGTTCGATAAATATAATTTATATGTAAGCCTAAAACTCAAGCAGTTTTACAACTATAGTTTGAAATATATCAGCTTGCGTTGTCTTAGACGTCGGACTTCTGTTTCAGGATATCGCGTATTTCGGTGAGCAGCACTTCTTCTTTGTTGGCGGGTGGTGCAGGAGCTGCAGCCTCTTTCTCGCGGAGGCGGTTAATGGTACGTACCAGTAAAAAGATGGCAAACGCAATGATCATGAAGTTTACGACTGCCTGCAGAAACAAACCATAGTTGATAGCTACTGCCGGCGCAATCTCTTTACCGTTCTCGATCACGGCATCTTTTAAAACCACTTTAAGCGCACTAAAATCGACATGACTGATAAGCAAACCAAGCGGCGGCATGATCACATCATCTACCAGCGATTTAGTGATACCACCAAATGCAGCACCAATAACTACACCTACAGCCAGGTCTATCACGTTACCTTTAACTGCAAACTTTTTAAACTCAGTAAGAAAACCCATTTCTGTATATTGATGATCGGAAAAACCACAAATATAGTATAAAATGCTTTTTGCTCCATATTCAGACCTGCTTATAGCTGTGCCGTATACTTGGCAGTTGCAAGTCAGTTAAATTAAATCAAATCACTATATTTGTGGTTTAAATAAAGAAATTCAAAAAGAGCTGAAATTAACTATGGGCACTTACGAAAACCTGCTGCTAAGCCTTCAGGAAGGCATCCTGACAATAACTATAAACAGAGCTGACAAAATGAATGCGCTGAATATAGACACTGTTCGGGAGATAAAAGCAGCCATGCAGCAAGTATATGATGATGCAACTATTAAAGGCGTGATCATAACGGGTGCTGGTGCCAAGGCTTTTGTAGCCGGTGCCGACATAGCCGAAATTGCAGAGCTAAGCGAAGTAAATGCCCGCAACTTTGCCGAGCGTGGCCAGGAGATATTCCGGATGATAGAGCAGTGCAACAAGCCTGTTATTGCAGCCATTAATGGTTTTGCACTGGGTGGCGGTTGCGAACTGGCTATGGCCTGCCACATGCGTGTAGCAACTACCAATTCAAAGTTTGGTCAACCGGAAGTTAATCTTGGCCTGATACCGGGTTACGGTGGTACACAGCGTTTGCCGTTACTGATCGGCAGAGGAAAAGCACTTGAAATGATGCTGACCGGCGATATGATCTCGGCTGATGAAGCAAAAGTGCTTGGCCTGATAAACCATGTGGTAGCTCCGGAAGAGCTTTTTACGACCTGCGAGACTATCCTTCAGAAAATAATGGGCAAAGCGCCTCTTGCTATCGGGCTGGTAATTGAATGCGTAAATGCCGTGTTTGATAAAGAAGAGAACGGTTTCCAAACGGAAGCTAATTCATTTGCCCGTTGCTGCGCCTCCGAAGACTTTGTGGAAGGCACCAACGCCTTTCTTGAAAAACGCAAACCAGCTTTCAGAGGCCTATAGTTTTATTCCCTCCCCGACCTAAAAAAGTAACATGAGTATAGCCAAGAAATTGGTCGGGCAAACGGCTGCCTATGGTTTAAGTAGTATAGTGGGCCGCATGCTCAACTATATGCTTGTTCCTATTTACACTGATGCATTTCTGCCTCCGGAGTTTGGTGTAATGTCGTACCTGTATGCTTTTGTCGGTTTTTTTAATGTGCTGTATACCTATGGTATGGAGACGGCATTTTTCAGGTTTGCCAATAAGCCCGGCGCCGACAAGCATAAACTATACAACCAGGTCTTAAGCATTATTCTGAGCAGCAGTGTTGTGCTTACGGCCATACTAATGCTACTCTCCGGCCCTATTGCAGACTATAAAGATTACTCTGCACAGGAGCAGAACTATATTATCTGGCTGGCAGCCATTCTTGCCATTGATGCTATAGTTGCTATACCGTTTGCGTGGCTCCGGTTACAGAACAAAGCTGTAAAGTTTGCCTCTATCAAAATGGCAAACATCATTATAACTATAGTTGCCAACCTGTTTTTCCTGTGGTTCTGCCGCGAGATATATAACGGTACTTTCCTGCAGGGCCTGCGCCCATTTGTAACTACTGTTTATGATCCTGATTTTGGTATTGGGTATATTTTCATCATCAACCTTGTTGCCAATGCGTTGCTGATACCAATGCTCTGGAAAGAGTTGCGTATTTTCAGGTTTGAGCTGAATTCAGAAGTATTGCGCCCGATGCTGGTGTATGCCTATCCCCTGATGCTGATGGGAATGGCAGGTATGGTGAACGAAATGATTGACCGTATTTTGCTCGAAGATTGGTTACCCGAAAGCCTTTATCCTAACCACAGCAATAAAGCTATAGTTGGTATCTATAGTGCGTGTTATAAGCTTTCTATTTTCATGACGCTGGTGATACAGGCCTTCCGGTATGCTGCCGAGCCATTCTTCTTCTCGCAGTCCGAAGACAAAAACTCGCCGCAGACCTTTGCCCTAATCATGAAATGGTTTGTGATTGCTTGTGCCTTTATATTCCTGTTCATATCCGTTTTCCGCGACGACTTTGGCTACATTTTCCTTCGCAGACCGGAATACCGCGAAGGCCTGATGGTAGTACCAGTTCTACTACTTGCTAACCTGTTCCTGGGTGTTTACTATAACCTGTCAGTGTGGTTTAAGCTTACCGATAAAACAAAATTTGGCACTTACATCAGCTTTGGAGGCGCGGCTATAACTATAGTTGGCAACCTTTTACTGATACCTGTGTTGGGTTATATGGGTTCGGCTATTGCTACGTTGGTTTGTTACTTTAGCATGGCACTGGCCAGTTACCTGCTGGGCAACCGCCACTACCCTATTCCTTACCCAGTTAAAACAATGGCCGGTTATATTTTGCTGGCTGCGGCCTTAGTCTGGGCAACTATAGTTATTGATATTGAGAACTGGTGGGTACGACACGCTTTTCATTTAGCTGTAAGCGTTGCTTTTTTAGCTATCGTTTGGTTATTCGAGCGCCGTCGCCTGCTTAAACTATAAATCTTTACGAAAGATGAACAACAAGAACCTGGCGGTTAACGTCATTAATCAATCGAAGCACGCGTTGCCTCATTACCAGACCGAACACTCAGCTGGTATGGACCTGCGCGCCAACCTGGAAGCACCTGTTACGTTAAAGCCCCTTCAGCGTGCCCTTATACCTACTGGTTTATTTATAGCATTACCGGAAGGCCACGAAGCACAAATTCGCCCACGTAGCGGACTGGCATACAAACACGGCATTTCTATCGTTAATACACCGGGAACTATAGATGCGGATTACCGTGGCGAGATAAAAGTATTGCTCGTAAACCTGTCGGACCAGGATTTTGTGGTAGAAGACGGTGAACGTGTAGCCCAGATGGTAGTTGCAAAATACGAGCGCGTAGCCTGGCAGGAAACCGAAGCCTTATCTGATACTGAGCGCGGTGCAGGTGGCTACGGAAGTACGGGAACTAAGTAGTTGTTGGTTGTCAGTTTTGCCCGTAACTATAAACTTACATGTCCATTTTAGTTTATAGTTATAGCAAATTAAAATCATCAAATGAAAATCAAGTGTAGTTGTGACAATGTAATTGTTAACCAAATAGATAACCTTAGATATAAGGGATACATCATTTCAGATGTTGATTGGAGTGCCTTCTGGGATTCTATCGATAATAAGATAAAGAACTCAGTAAATACAAAAGCAGAATCTGAAACGGTGCAATTAGAAATGCAGAAGATGTTCAGAACAGCTTGGGAATGCAAAAAATGTGGGAAACTACATATTCAAGCTGAAAATGGACAGCTATGTCATTATACACCTGATAACGATGAATATAATCAGGTATTGAATAAAACAGAATAACTGCTTTCAAGCATTCAAAACTATAAAAGCTACCGCACAAAGCGGTAGCAATATCTATAACTTATATTTTAATCAAACTATAACATAGCTATGAGGATAATTATACCGATGGCAGGCATGGGCAAACGCATGCGCCCACATACACTAACTGTTCCTAAACCACTTATACCAATTGCAGGCAAACCGATCGTTCAACGCCTTGTTGAAGATATTGCGAAAGTTTGCCACGAGCCTATCGAGGAAGTAGCATTCATTATCGGTCATTTTGGCGAACAGGTTGAGAACGATCTGAAAGAGATCGCGACTAAAATAGGTGCCAAAGGAACTATAGTTTACCAGGAAGAAGCCCTCGGAACAGCCCACGCCATTATGTGCGCCAAAGATTCCCTGGATGGGAAAGTAGTGGTTGCCTTTGCTGATACACTGTTTAAAGCAGATTTTACACTTGATACAAATGCAGATGGCACCATCTGGGTACAGCGCGTAGAAGATCCTCGTCCGTTTGGCGTTGTAAAGCTTAACCAGGAAGGGCAGATTACGGATTTCGTAGAGAAGCCGCAGGAATTTGTTTCTGACATGGCCATTATCGGTATCTACTACTTCAGAGACGGTGCTTACCTGCGTAGCGAACTGCAGTACCTGCTGGATAACAACATCATGGACAAAGGCGAGTACCAACTGACGAACGCGCTGGAGAACATGAAGAACAAGGGTACCAAGTTTGTGCCTGCTGTAATTTCTGAGTGGCTGGATTGCGGAAATAAAAATGCAACCGTATATACTAATCAGCGCTATTTAGAGTATATAAAGGATGAGCAAGGCCTGGTGGCTTCTTCGGCTAAACTGGTTAATTCAGTAGTTATTCCGCCGGTGTATATTGGAGAGAACGTAGTGATAGAAAATTCTGTAGTGGGACCGCATGCATCTATCGGCAACAACAGCAGTTTAACTAACTCAATCGTAAGCAACTCCATTGTACAGGAGAATACTTCGATCAAAAACGGAAACATATCAAACTCAATGCTGGGCAATTTTGTTTCCTATGAAAGAAGCCAGTCGGACCTGAGCCTTGGCGACTACAACACGCTTTTAGAATAGGATTATCATGATACAGTTCAGAAACATCGTTCTGGCTACGTGCTGCTTCGCTTTTATAGCGACCGGTGCTGCCAATGCCCAGTCGGGCAAGAAAAGAGGCAAAGCACAGCAGGCAACTGCCACGGAAACTCCGGCCCAGGCCGCCCCTTCCGAGCAGGAGCAGCAGATCAGCGAAACGTTATTTCTGGATGGAGTGAAATTTTTTATGCTGGAGGACTACGACAAAGCCCTCCAGCTTTTTCAAAAAGCTTATACTTTAACGCCCAACAATGCGGCAATAAACTATAAGCTGGCTGAGACTTACATGGTGCTCAAAAACCCGAAGTCGGCCACACCTTTTGCACAGGCTGCTATCGCCAAAGAGCCTAAAAACGCCTATTACTACTTACTGCTTGCCCAATTACACACCGAGCAGAGACAATTTACCGAAGCAGCCCAGGCCTACAACGACCTGATGCACAACGTTCCGGACTCGGATCAGTATCTTTTCCAACTGGCTGATCTTTATTTATCGCAGGCAAAATACAGCGATGCCCTGAAGACCTATGACCGCATCGAAAAGCAGTTTGGGCCAATGGAGCAGCTCAGCGTTAACCGTCAGCAGATCTATCTTCGCCAGAAAAACGTACCGAAAGCTATTGAAGAAGGAGAAAAACTACTGGCAAATAGTCCAAGCGATGTGCGGTATTTCCTGGCACAGGCCGAACTATACAATGCCAGTCAGCAAACCGACAAAGCCATAGTTACCCTGCAGAAGGCCCTGCGTATGGAGCCTGGCAACCCGTATGCCCACCTTATGCTGTCAGACCTGCACCGCCAGAAAGGCGAGCGTGAGCAGTCTGAAAAAGAAATAAAAAAAGCTTTTGCCAGTCCTGAGCTAGATATAGATACCAAAGTGCGTATCCTGGTTGACCTGATCCGCCAGTTACCAAACCGTGATATTGAAGATGTATCGCTGGAGTTGGTTGACCTGACAATACAAAGCCACCCTGAAGAAGCAAAAGCCTATGCCGTAGCCGGCGACCTGCAAACTATAGTTGGCAAAAAAGCTGATGCCCGCAACAACTATATTAAAGCCGTTAAGCTCGACGATTCCCATTTTAAGATCTGGCAGCAAATTGTGTTGCTGGATGCTGAACTAAATGAATCAGCAGCACTGGTAAAACACTCCGAAGAAGCATTGGAGCTATTCCCGAACCAGGCCATTTTCTGGTTTTACAACGGCACCGGCCACCTGATAGAGAAAAGCTACGACAAAGCTGTAAAGTCACTGGAGCATGGTAAAAAGTTGTCGCTTGCCGAGCCTGAACTGGTAGCACAGTTTAACATGCAGTTGGGTGATGGCTATAACTCCCTGAAAGACTATAAAAAATCAGACGAATCGTATGAGGCGGTGTTGGAGCATGACTCTAATAACGAGCATGTACTGAACAATTATAGTTACTTTTTATCGCTGCGCAACGAGAACCTGCCAAAAGCAAAAGAAATGGCTTTGCGCCTGGTTACCAAATTCCCGAATAACCCGACTTACCTGGATACTTATGCCTGGGTGCTGTACAAAGCCGGAGACTATAAGGAAGCGCTTAAATACCTGGAACAGGCCATTGCCCTATCAGATGATGCAACTATAGTGGAGCATTACGGGGATGTACTTTTCAAGCTTGGCAAAAAAGAAGAAGCCATTGCCCAGTGGCAGCGCGCCAAACTAAAAGGCGAAGCATCAGCCTTCATCGATAAAAAGATAAAAGACAAAAAACTTTATGAATAAGACCCTTCTGTATGGCCTGCTAAGTATAACCCTGCTGGCAGGTTGCAAAAAAGAAGTAGTGCCTGCCGCCGCCGAAACTGTTACCGAAACAGTTGGCCGCGTATCTGTACAGAACATCGAATTTAATTACCTTACTGCCAAAGGCCAGCTAAAACTTGATGAGACGGGCGAGTCCGTATCATCGGGCTATTCGCTGCGCATCAAAAAAGACAGCGTGATCTGGATCTCGGTGCAGCCGGGCCTGGGCATAGAAGCGGCCCGCCTGAAAGTAACCCAGGATTCCGTTTTCATGATCAACCGTTTACATAAGGAGTTTTTAGCAACAGACTATAGTTACCTGAGCGAGAAGTTTAAAGTGGACATGAACTACGATGTGCTGCAGGCCATACTTCTAGGCAACTACCAACCACAAGGGCAGGAAAAGGTAATGGATGCTGAGCAACTGCAACACATACAGCAACTACGCACAACCCTCCTGTTCGATTATTTTATTGGCCGCGAAAGCCAGAAACTACAGCAACTGAATGTAAAAGATCAGCAGACAAGCAACTCCATTACCGTAAGGTATAACAACTTCCAGGCAGTTGGACAGGTACCTTTTGCGCACGAACTTATAGCCGAAGCACTTAAGTCGGGGCAGCCGGCAACGTTTACCCTAAACCACAGCAGAGTAACCACCACCGACGAAATACTGGACTTCCCGTTTGCTGTTCCTGCGGATTACAAAAGGCTATAGATTAATAAATTGCCGGTGCAGTTGGCACTTAGCATATAGTTTTGCCATATTTGTAAATTCAGAGCAGAGAATCCCATAGTTCATGAAGGCCCTTTACAAATTAATCCTTCTCTTGCTTATAGTTGCGACCCCGTTTGCTGCCGACGCGCAGAAAAAGAAATCGAAGGCACAACTTGAGCGGGAAAAGAAGGAGAACCTCACCCGTATTAGAGAAGCAAGCAGAATTCTGAAGCAAACCAAAGCGCAGAAGGAGGCCAGTATTGGGCAATTAAATGCTATCAAAGAAAAGATAACCGTACAGAAAGGCGTTATCAGCAATATCTCCCGCGAAATAAACTATATCGAGTCGGATGTTCAGGAAACCGAAGGTATAGTTGGTGCTTTGCAGGCTGACCTCGAAAAACTGAAAGCTGAATACGCCGACATGATCTATGCGGCGTCCAAATCATCGAGCAACTATAATAAACTCATGTTCTTGTTTGCGGCAGAGTCGTTTAACCAGTTGGTAATGCGCATGCGTTACTTAAACCAGTATTCGGAAGCACGCCAGAAACAGGTAGAACAGATTAATAAGGTACAAGCCGTGCTTTCGGGCCAACTGGATATACTGGAGCAGAAAAAGCGCGAAAAGAAGAACCTGCTAACGATTCAGCTTACCGAGACCAAGAACCTGCAAAACCTTAAATCGCAGCAGGATAGCGTGATAAGCCGACTGAGCAAACAGGAGCAAAACCTGCAACGCGAAGTAGCCCAGCGCCAGCAGGCCGTTAAAAAACTCGATAACCTTATCGCTGATATTGTGCGCGAAGAGATAGCCCGTGCAGCCAGAGCGGCACGTGCAGCCGGCAACAAGACCAGCGGCAGCAACAAAGTAACGCTTACCCCCGAAACAGCCCTTATCTCTTCGTCGTTTGCAGGTAACAAAGGTCGGCTGGCATGGCCGGTAGAGCGTGGCTTTATTTCACAGCGTTTTGGCCGCCATAACCACCCGGTACTGAAAGGCGTGGTAGTTGAGAACAAAGGTATTGATATACAGACGGCACAGGGAGCAGCTGCCCGGGCCATTTTTGAAGGCAAAGTGGTAACAGTGGCCAGCGTACCAGGCATGAACAACATTGTAATGATTCAGCACGGCGAGTATTTTACAGTGTATGCCAAGCTTAAAACCGTTAGTGTACAAACCGGCCAGACTGTAAAGCTGAAGCAAAGCATAGGTACTGTTTACACCAACTCAGATGGCACCACAGAGCTACAGTTCCAGGTCTGGAAAAACAGCTCAACCCTTAACCCGCAATCCTGGATCAGTCCGAAGTAAGAGACACAACTATAAAAGCAAAAGCCGCAACTGTAAACTATAGTTGCGGCTTTTGCTTTTTGGCTATTTTAAAAACAGAATGGCCCTAAAATAAAAAAACACCCTACAGTGCAGGGTGCCTTTCCAAGCTATGAAAACAAACTTAATTTTATATATCTAAGCCGAAATAAGATAAATCTTAAAACTGCCAGAAATACCATACGAAGATACAACTTTCACTATACTTCTGCAAGCCTCTTTGTTACCACCAGTTATAAATATACCTGAAAATGAGACTTGTAAAGTTAAACCGGAGCATTTCTATCGGTCGTGAGCAAAAGATGCCTCTCTATGTTATTTTACATTTCAATTCGGATGCCAGAAATGCAAAAACGGCTAACATACTGATTAGCAATAGGAATATACGAATAGCTAAATATAAGAGTTCCCAAATATGGAAAGATTTTTACCACAATGGGAAATAAAATTCTCTAACTCGTTGATAACAGGCTTTTAAAGTCTCTGAATATTTTTTTGAAAAATATTTTTTACCCTTACCTGTAACCTAAAAAAGCAGCTAGTCACCACAAACATGGCGCATAATAAACTAATCTGCTTTGATGTGAGTTTATTTAAAATATAAACTTTAATTTTGTGAGAATTTACTTTTAAATCTAATATGATGAGTATTACCACTGTTTTCTGCTTTTTAGGAGGCCTGGGCGGCACTGAGGTTGTTTTGATTGTACTGGCAATCCTGTTGTTCTTTGGTGCAAAGCGTATCCCTGAATTAGCGCGTGGTCTTGGCAAAGGTATCCGTGAGTTTAAGGATGCTACTAAAGAGATCAAAAACGATGTAGAAGGTTCGATGAAAGACGAGCCAACACAGAAGTAGTTACAATAAAACACTTTAAGCTATGAGCTTGGGTATAATTTTCCTTTTCCTGGGCGACCTGGGCGGAGGAGAGATGATGGTTGTCATGATGGCCATCTTACTACTTTTTGGAGCAGATAAAATTCCGGGTATGGCACGCGGCCTTGGTCGTGGTATCCGTGAGTTTAAAGATGCTACCAACGAAATCAAACACGAGCTGGAACGTTCCATAGAGGACGATAACAAACCTAAGAAAGTTTGAGACCTTACAACTCCCTACGCGACATACGCACCGACATTGCCAACGGGCAGGTTACGTGCAACCAATTAGTTACGCATTATCTCCAGAATATTAAGGAGAAAGCGTCACTTAATGCCTTTTTAGAAGTTTTTGAAGAAGAAGCCCTTGCGCAGGCAGCTATAGTTGACCAGAAACTGGCCAATGGCACTG
Source organism: Pontibacter populi (assembly GCF_040278685.1). Taxonomy (NCBI): domain Bacteria; kingdom Pseudomonadati; phylum Bacteroidota; class Cytophagia; order Cytophagales; family Hymenobacteraceae; genus Pontibacter; species Pontibacter populi. The sequence continues at coordinate 39,528 of NZ_JBEOKT010000015.1, read as the reverse complement.
CCGGCAAACTGGCGGGCATGGTAATTGGCGTAAAAGACGTAATTGCCTACAAAGGCCATAGTCTGCAGGCTTCGAGCCAGATTCTGAACGGGTTTAAATCATTGTATACTGCCACTGCCTTAGAGCGCCTCATAGCTGAGGATGCTATTATTATAGGCCGCCAGAACTGCGATGAGTTTGCCATGGGAGCCTCAAACGAAAACTCATCTTTCGGACCGGTACTGAATGCCGACGACCCTATCCGCGTACCGGGTGGTTCTTCCGGTGGTTCTGCTGTTTCGGTTCAGGCTGATATGTGCCTCGCGGCCATCGGTTCTGATACTGGTGGTTCTGTACGCCAGCCGGCTTCGTTCTGCGGAGTGGTTGGTTTAAAACCTACCTATTCCCGTATTTCGCGCTACGGCCTTATCGCTTACGCTTCTTCTTTCGACCAGATCGGTCTGTTTACCAAGAGCGTGGAAGATGCCGCTTTGTTGCTGGAAGTAATGGCCGGTCCGGATGAGTACGACAGCACTGCCAGCCATCAGCCGGTTCCAAACTATAGCACTCTGCTAAAGTCCGACAAAAAGTATAAGATCGGCTACATCCGCGACTGTTTCGAGAGCGAAGGCCTTGACACGGAAGTAAAAGATGCTATACTTGGCGTAAAGGATCTTCTTAAAACAGAAGGTCATGAAGTGGAAGCTGTGGAATTCCCTTACCTGGATTACATGGTGCCGACTTACTATATTTTAACTACTGCCGAGGCCAGCTCTAACCTGGGCCGCTACGATGGTGTAAAATATGGTTACCGCAGTCCCAATATCTCCGACCTTACATCGTTGTACAAAAAAACCAGATCCGAAGGATTTGGCAAAGAAGTACAGCGCCGTATCATGCTGGGCACTTTCGTGCTTAGCGCCGACTATTATGATGCTTATTACACAAAGGCTCAGAAAGTTAGAAGGCTGATAAAGGAGAAGACAGATGAGTTGCTTCAGAAATATGATTTCCTTATATTGCCTACCGCTCCGACGACAGCCTTTAAAATCGGAGAGAATACAGCTAATCCGTTAGCGATGTATCTGGCTGATATTTTTACAGTGCAAGCTTCTTTGGCTGGTGTTCCGGCAATATCAATTCCGGTTAGCCGCGACACCAACGGCCTTTCCATCGGGTTGCAATTAATGACCCGCTCATTCGATGAAGCAGCTTTGCTGGCTTTCTCGAATTATATACTGGATAAGATTCCCGTTGAAGCATAAATAAAAAATGACGTATTCTAAACTCTTTACCGTAGTTGCGGCTATAGTTGGCAGCATCTGGGCAAACTATGCCCTCGCCGCACCAACCAGCTTCAAATATGATTTCCTGATCACCAACGACACCTTGCTGGCGTTGGGTGACACTACTGAGCTTTCGCCGGAAGAACTGGCGTTACTGGTAGAGTACATCCCCAACGAGCCGAACGACGTGATCCAGGACCGGTTAAGTTGTATAGAATCCGAGATACCGCTTACTTTCAACCCGTTTGTAAGAAACTTCATCGATTATTTTACCATTCGTAACCGCAAGTACAGCCGCACCATGCTGTCGCGCCAGAATGTGTATTTCCCGCTTTTCGAGAAATACCTGAAGAAGTACGACATGCCGGAAGAGATGAAGTACCTGGCCATAGTTGAGTCGGGGCTTAACCCGAAGGCGGCTTCTTGGGCAAAGGCTGTTGGTTTATGGCAGTTTATTCCGGTAACAGGTAAAGAATACGGCCTGGACCAGAACAACTATATAGACGAGCGCATGGATCCGGAGAAAGCTACTGATGCTGCCTGCCGTTTCCTGAAGCGCCTGCACAAAACTTACGGCGACTGGGAGTTGGCCATGGCTGCTTACAATTGCGGTCCGGGTAACGTAAACAAAGCGATCCGCAGAGCTGGCGGTGGCAAAAAAACTTTCTGGGAGATCTTCCCTTACCTGCCAAAAGAAACACGCAGTTATGTTCCGTCCATGACGGCCGTGATCTATACTATGAACTATGCACCGCAGCATAATATCTTTACCGACTCGGTACTATATGCGCACGATGTCGAAACGATAACTATAAACCAGGCCATAGACCTGGAAAAATTGGCCGAGGAACTGCACGTTGACACGAAGACCTTGCTTACCCTTAACCCGGAGATCAAGAAAAATGTGTTACCGGCAAGCACCCGTAACTATAAACTGCGCGTACCAGCCGAGCGCTCACAGCTTATTGCATCAACAGCTGACCTTAGCTGCATGATAGCAGCTGCCACACCAATGGCTGCTCCAAAACCGGAACCTGTGCAGGAACGAGAGCCAGCCAAGGCGCCTGTTCTGCTGGCATCTACCACTACAGTACCTGCCGCTACCACGCAAACCGATACCACAGAAAAAACATTTTATACGGTACAGCGTGGCGATAACCTGACTGCTATAGCTGCAAAGCACAATGTAACCGTAGAGCAACTGAAAGACTGGAACAACCTGCGTAAGTCAACTATAATGGCTAACCAAAAACTAACTGTTTACCAGCCAAAAACTGCAGAAGCAATTGCTATGGTTACTCCTGCCGAAGAAGCAGAAACGAAATCTATAGTTGCTAAAAGATCGACCAAGCCGGTGCTTAAAATTTCTGAAAAGCAGCAGGAAGTTATTCATCATGTGCAGCCAGGTGATACTCTGTGGACCATCTCTCAGAAGTATAACGGCATCAGCGTGGAGCAGATAAAGAAACTGAACAAATTAAAGTCGAACCAGATAAAGCCGGGCCAGAAACTTATACTTGGCTAACTTTTAGTAACTATAATAAAAACAGCACCTTCTTAACCGGAAGGTGCTGTTTTTATTATATTACATTCGAATTCAATGTACTTTAACGCAACATAGCCGTATCTTTGGCTCGGTTTTTTTGATAAGCAACAAATTCTTTTCAAATTGACTTTTTACAAGCAACAGAAATAACAGAGGCCCAAAACCTCTACCCATAAAATCCGATTACCTATGATCAAAGTCAACAAGCAAGATGCCCTGAATTACCACATGGAGGGTAAGCCTGGCAAAATTGAAGTAATTCCTACCAAAATGGTGAGCACCCAGCACGACCTGGCCCTTGCTTACTCGCCAGGTGTTGCCGAACCCTGCAAAGAAATAGCCGCTGATAAAGAGAATGTATATAAGTACACTGCCAAAGGTAATCTGGTAGGTGTTATCTCGAACGGTACAGCAGTACTTGGCCTGGGCAATATCGGCCCGGACGCATCGAAGCCGGTGATGGAAGGGAAAGGTGTATTGTTCAAAAAATTCGCAGGTATAGATGTATTTGATATCGAGATCGACTGCACCGACCCAGCCGAGTTTGTTCGCATCGTAAAATCGCTGGAGCCTACGTTTGGCGGTATTAACCTGGAAGACATAAAAGCACCGGAAAGCTTCAAGATCGAGAATGCGCTGAAGGAGCAGATGAACATTCCGCTGATGCATGACGACCAGCATGGTACGGCCATTATCTCAGCTGCTGCCCTGCTGAACGCGCTGGAGCTTGCCGGTAAAAAGATAGAAAAAGTAAACATCGTGATGAATGGTGCCGGTGCTGCGGCCATTGCCTGTGCCAAACTATACGTGGCTTTGGGTGCTAAAATGGACAACATCGTGATGTTCGATAAAGAGGGCATCATCACGCCGGAACGTAACGACCTGGATATTTATAAAGCCCAGTTCGTAACCATGCGCAAACTGAAGAACCTGGAAGAAGCCATGACCGGTGCCGACGTTTTCGTTGGTTTATCTGCAGGCAATGTGCTTAACCCGGAGTTTGTGAAACTGATGGCTGCCAACCCGATCATTTTTGCATTGGCTAACCCGGATCCGGAAATTCCTTATGAAGTGGCGATGGCTACACGTGAAGACCTGATCATGGCAACCGGCCGTTCTGACCATCCTAACCAGGTAAACAACGTGCTTGGTTTCCCTTACATTTTCAGGGGAGCATTGGATGTGCGTGCCACCGAAATTAACGAAGCCATGAAACTGGCGGCTGTTCGTGCCCTGGCCGCACTGGCAAAAGAACCTGTTCCGGACATGGTACACAAAGCTTATGGCGATAACACGATCTCCTTCGGCAGATTTTACCTGATACCTAAGCCACTGGACCCACGCCTGATAACTACAGTTTCGCCGGCAGTAGCCAAAGCCGCCATGGAAAGTGGTGTGGCCAAATACCCGATCACGAACTGGGAAGCATACGAACAGGAGCTGCAGGAGCGCATCGGCATCGACCAGAAGCTGATGACCCGTATCACCAACCAAGCCAAAAAAGATCCGAAACGTGTGGTATTTGCCGAAGCAGATCATTACAAGATCCTGAAAGCAGCCCAGACGGTAAAAGAGCAGCTTATCGCCCAGCCTATCCTGTTGGGTAATCGCCAGCGCATTAAAGAAATGATCGAGGAGTATAAACTTGACCTTGGAGATACTGAAATCATTGATCCTTTTGAAGAAGATGCCAAGCGCGAAGAATTTGCCCAGATACTATACAAAAAGCGTCAGCGCAAAGGCCTTACCCTATTCGATTGCCGCCGTTTGGTTCGTGACAGGATTTACTTTGGTAGCCTGATGCTGGAAACCGGTGAAGTAGATGCGTTGATTTCAGGCCTCACCCGCGATTACTCCAGAACTATACTGCCGGCCATCCAGGTGATCGGTGTAGAAGAAGGCGTAAACAAGGTGGCAGGGATGTATATCATCCTGAACAAAAAAGAACCTTATTTCTTTGCCGATACTACTGTAAACGTAAACCCTACAGCCGACGAGCTGGTAGATATTATCGGCCTGACAGCACGTACGGTTCGTTTCTTCGATACGGAACCACGTATGGCGGTACTTTCGTATTCTAACTTCGGATCAGTGCAGGGCGATATCCCGAACAAAGGCTCTGAAGCTGTACGTAAAGCAAAACAACGCTACCCGGACCTGTTGATCGATGGTGAGATGCAGGCAAATACAGCGCTTAACCGCGAATTGCTGCGCGAGCATTACCCGTTCAGTGAACTGGCTGACAAAGGTGCCAATACCCTGGTGTTCCCGACGCTGACATCCGGTAATATTGCTTATAAGTTGTTACAACAGATAGGCGGTGCCGAAGCTATTGGCCCGGTACTGATGGGAATGCGTAAACCTGTTCATATTCTGCAACTTGGCAGTTCTATCAGAGAAATTATAAACATGGTAGCCATTGCTGTCGTAGATGCACAGAACTATAACAACAAACATATATAGATGATAGCCTATATAGATGGCAAATTAACTTATAAAGATCCGACCTATGTTATCATCGATGTGAATGGCATAGGGTACCAGATCAAGATATCGCTGGGCACGTACTCCGCCTTACCAGATGGGGAGCGTTGCAGGTTGCATACCTTCCTGCACATTAAGGAAGATGCCCACACCCTTTACGGATTTATGACGGCAGCAGAAAAGGAAACTTTTCTGCACCTCATTTCCATTTCCGGGGTTGGGCCAAACACGGGCTTGATGATCCTCTCGTCGTTATCGGTGGAGGAAGTGCAGCAAGCTATAGTTAGGGAAGATGTGCGCACTATACAGCACGTAAAAGGCATTGGGGCCAAAACAGCGCAGCGCATTATACTCGAATTGAAAGATAAGATGAAGAAGGAGGTGTTACTCTCAGATGCCGGCATCTCAGGAACTGGAGTATCGCACAATACGAACAGAGCCGAAGCGTTATCTGCATTAGTTACCTTAGGTTTCGCTAAGAACGTAGCAGAGAAGACCCTTGACTCTATTATTAAGCGCGAAGGCGGAAACCTAAGTGTAGAAGAGCTTATTAAATTTGCATTGAAATCGTCTTAGAATTATACCCATTTGATCTGGAAAAGTAAACAGAGCAACCTGTTCCTTGCATCGGTTGTTACTATAACTATGCTGGCCTGGTGGTCGCAGGCTGAAGCTTTGCGTTCTCCCGGCTGGCATAACTATAGCAATATCACAACTTTACTTTTACAGGATACTATAAAACAGGATACAGGCTATATTCCCAGCCGAAGGCCAACGTTTACGCCATCCGACAGGCGTGGCAATCCATTCAGCTCGCAGCAGTTCTCGTCTCCCCTTCTTCTGGGCCAGCCCAGCAATATTAAGCTTAATGTAGAGTACGACGACAGCCTGCAACTATACAACATCAACGAAACTATAGGCGACAGCATTCAGTACCGCACGCCTTCGTCGATGACCCTGAAGCAGTTTTCGGAATTGCAGCAACGGCAGGCCATACGCGATTACTGGCGCACCAAATCCGGAGGGTTAGATGGCGAAGACCTGACCAGCAGCCGCAGGTTGGTACCCAAGATCTACATCAGCCCGGTTTTCGACCGTATTTTCGGGGGTAATTTTGTCGACATTCAACCGAACGGTAACATCTCGCTTAAGTTTGGCGCCCGCTTTAACCGTAACCAGAACCCAACTATACCACTTCGCCAGCAGCGCACCGGCGACTTTGAATTCGACCAGAATATCTCTCTAAACCTTGTTGGTAAAGTAGGTGAAAAACTGGCCATAAACTTTAACTGGGACAACAACGCTAACTTCGACTTCGAGAACAACATGAAGCTGGATTACACCGGCTACGAAGAAGAAATAATTAGAAAAGTAGAGGCTGGTAACGTAAGCCTGCCGCTCAACAACTCGCTGATAACAGGTGCCCAGAACCTTTTCGGGGTAAAAACACAACTACAGTTCGGTCGCCTGGGTGTTACAGCCATTGCCTCTAACGTGCGTGGACGTAACGATGAAGTAATCATTCAGAACGGGGCGCAAAATCAGCCTTTCGAGATCCGAATCGACGAATACGACAAAGACCGCCATTACTTCCTGTCTCATTTCTTCCGCGACCGTTACGACAGATCCTTGGCTAATCTGCCATTGGTGAACTCAGGTATTGTAATCCGCAGGCTGGAACTATATGTAACCAACAACAACCGCTCTACAGAGAACCTGCGCAACATGGTGGCTTACATGGACTTAGGCGAACCAGATCCGTTCCGAAACCAGTTTGAGCGTGTAACTACAGCACCAGCCAGCAATGCCGTGAACACACTCTATAGTGTAGTGGCTAATAACCGAAACAATGGTCAGATAGATGAATTTTTACGTGGGCAGGGTTTACAGAAAGGCGTAGACTTTGAGCATGTTCGTGCCCGCAGGTTGGACCCGCGTGAGTATAAGTTTAACCCGCAGCTTGGTTATATATCGCTTAACACCGCCCTTTTACCGGACCAGGTGCTTGGGGTAGCGTTTGAGTATACCTACAACGGCAAAACCTATAAGGTAGGTGAGTTGATGGAGGATTACCAGAACCTGCAGGACCAGGACGTGATACACATGAAGTTGCTCAAGGCGACCAACCCATCGCTGGAATATCCGACCTGGGACCTGATGATGAAGAACGTCTATAGTTTGGATGCTACCCAGGTAAACCGCGAAAATTTCCAGCTGCGTATAGTTTATAAGGATGACCAGTCCGGCGTAGATATTTCAGCGCTTACAGACCAGAGCCCGATACAGGGTGTGCCGCTGGTAGAGGTATTTAACCTGGATAATGTTAATACTAACAACGATAAACCAAACGACGGTAACTTCGACTTTTTGCCGGGCATAACCATAGATCCTGAAACCGGACGCATTTACTTCCCGGAAGTGGAGCCTTTTGGCGACTACCTGCGCGATAAACTGCAAGGCGACCCGGAACTGTCTGAGAAGTACGTGTTTGAGGAACTATACAACCAGACACAGACCGATGCACAGCAGAACAACTCCAAAGCTAAATTCTTTTTAACAGGCCGTTTACAGGCTACCTCAGCAGATGAGATTACACTTCCCGGATTTAGGATTGCAGAAGGTTCGGTAGTGGTTTACTCTGGTGGTACACGCTTAACAGAAGGTACCGATTACCAGGTTTTCTATGACCTTGGCCGCATCAAAATTCTGAACCCGAGTTACATCAGCTCTGCAAGCGACCTGCGTGTAACCTACGAAAAAGCCGAACTGCTTAACATACAGCCACGCGCCCTGTTAGGAGCCCGCTTCGATTACCAGCTTACCGATGACATTAACCTGGGTGGTACCGTACTTCACCTGAGTGAGCAGCCTTACATTAACCGCGTAAGCATCGGCGACGAGCCAAGCAACAACACTATTTACGGTGTAGATATTAACCTGCAGAAAGAGTCACGGTTCCTGACCAAAATGACCGATGCATTGCCGTTGCTGCAAACCAAAGCACCATCCAGCATCACCTTCAGCGGAGAATTTGCACAACTTGTACCGGCCGCTACTAAATCGCCAGCCAACGAAGACGGCACTTCCTACATAGATGATTTTGAAGGATCGGAGACGCCTTATAGTTTGGGAGGATTCAGTAATAACGGCTGGCGGCTTGCTTCCACTCCTGCCCCGCTTGTACCCGGCGAAGGCTTAGCTTATAGTTACAATCGCGCAAAACTGGCCTGGTATACCATAGATCAGATCTTTTACCGCGATGCTGACGGCCTGAAACCGGACAACATTACCGACGAAGAACTGAAGAACCATTATGTCCGCGGTGTATTTCGAACCGAAGTATTCCCGAACCGTGACCCGGAAGTATCTAACAGCTATGAATATACATTTGACCTGGCTTATTACCCGCGCGAACGTGGTCAGTATAACTATAACCCAAGCTTAACATCGCAGGGTTTGCTTTCCGGCGACCCTCGTGATAACTGGGGCGGTATCAGCCGAGAAATAACCTTTGATACTGACTTTGACAACGCCAACATAGAGTACATCGAATTCTGGCTGATGGACCCGTTCATTACAGGTAAGTATGGACGCAAAGATGCGCAGGGCAACCCGATCGCTAACAATACAGGTGGAGAGCTGGTACTTAACTTAGGCAGTATATCAGAAGATATTTTACGCGATAACCAGTATGCTTTTGAGAACGGCCTGCCAACTACAGCAAACAGCCTGCAGAATGTTACCGAAACGATATGGGGCCGCATGACCACACAACAGTTCCTGACCGATGCCTTTACAGGTATACCGGGGGGCCGTCAGTTCCAGGATATTGGTCTGGATGGTTTGAACGATGCCGCTGAAGCAGATTTTTTCAGAAGCTCTTTCCTGAACCAGATACCGGGCACGCCACCGCAAATTGTTGTAGATGACCCGTCGGCTGATAACTTCCTGCACCACCTCGACCCAATTTACGATCAGCAGAACGCAGGCGTACTGGCACGCTACAAGAACTATAACGGCATGGATGGTAACTCCCCGGAGAACAGCCAGTTTGCCAACTATGCCTTCCCGGATAAAGAAGACCTGAACCGCGACAATGTGATAAGCGATGTGGAGCAGTACTACGAATACAAAATAAACCTGCAGCCGGACCAGCTGAATGTCGGCCAGAACTATATCGTAGACCAGGTAACCAATACAGATTCAAGAACCGGCGATGAAGTATCGTGGTACCAGTTCCGTATTCCGGTGCGTCGCCCTACAGGTAATGTAGGTAACATCAGCGGTTTCAAATCTATCCGTTTTATGCGTATGTACATGACTGAGTTCCAGGACCCGGTTGTATTGCGCATGGTGCAGTTCCAGTTTGTGGCAAACCAGTGGCGTGCGTTCCAGCAGCCGATTACTGAAGGCCGCCCTTGCTTAACCTGTACCGACGATGCCCGCTCTTTTACGATCTCGACAGTAAATATTGAAGAGAACGGGGAAGCAAGCGCAGGCATCATTCCCTACAGAGTACCGCCAGGCATTGAGCGCTTACGCGACTACGCCTCAACAAACAACCGCCGCCAGAATGAGCAGTCGCTGCAGTTGTGCGTGGAAGACCTGAAAGATTCGTTCTCGAAGGCAGTTTATAAGAACGTGTCGATTGACATGCTGATCTATAAGCGCCTAAAAATGTACATCCACGCCCAGACACAGGACCCGAATACACAAACCGGCGATGTGCAGGCATTTGTAAGGTTGGGCACAGACTTTACCCAGAACTATTATGAGTATGTAGTGCCGTTAACTATAACCCCACAGGGTAGCTCTACCACCAACGAGATCTGGCCACAGGAGAACATGGTTGATATTTCGCTGGAAGAACTGGTGAATGCAAAGGTTGCCCGTAACCGCATTGCCGGTTATAATAAAACCATCCCTTACGAAGTACAACTTGGCAATGGCAAGATCATCCGTATAGTTGGTAACCCTGATTTCAGCGAAGTGCAGGGCGTGATGATCGGTATGCGAAACCCTTCTCAGGCAGGCTCTGATGCCAGACCACACTCGCTTTGTATGTGGGTAGATGAGCTGCGCGTAACAGACTTTAAAAACAGCAGCGGCTGGGCAGCCAATGCAAGAGTTAACACCAAACTTGCCGACTTTGCCAACCTTACCGCTACAGGTGCTTACACTACAGTAGGCTTTGGAGGTTTGCAACAGAAAATAGCGCAGCGTGCCCGCGAGAATACTGCCCTGTTTGATGTAAGTGCCAATATAGTTGCCGATAAGTTCCTGCCAGAAAAATCCGGCGTTAAGATACCGTTGTCGGTACAATACGGAACCTTAAACAGCGAACCGCAGTTCGACCCGCTGGATAAGGATGTACCTCTGGAGCAGTCGCTGTCACGGTTTGATTCAAAAGAAGCGCGAGATGAATACCGAAAGGAAGTAACTACCCGCGAGACCCGCAAGAGCTTTAGTTTACTGAACGTACGAAAAGAGCGCACTGACCCGAACGACAAAATACGTCCTTACGATATCGAGAATATCTCGCTGAGCTATGCCTATGCTGAACGCCTGTTTACAGACATTGAGACGGACCGCGATTTCACGAAGACCTACACTGGGGGCATTGCTTACACATACAACAACACCACGGCTAAGAACTATGCGCCTTTCGAGAAGAGCCAGGCACTGAAATCGCCATACCTTCGCCTGATAAAGGACTTTAACTTTACGCCACTGCCAAGCAGTTTTGCTTTCCGTGCTGACCTGGACCGCCGTTACAACGAAACGTTCCTGCAGCGCCGCGACCCTGTTACCGGCCTTACCACTACCCGCGGTATCGAGCCAACCTTCCAGAAGTATTTCTACTTCAACAGGATCTATGACATGAAGTGGGACATTACCAAGAGCCTGTCGCTGGACTATACCGCTACCAACCGCGCTGTAGTAGACGAACCGGATGACCGTATCAACAATGAAATAGACTCGCTGCAGTATAAGAACGACATTATCTGGGAGAACCTGAGCCGTGGCGGACGTACCACTAACTTTAACCAAACTATAGCTGCCAACTATAAACTGCCATTAGATAAATTTCCGCTGGTAGACTGGATTGGTGCTGAGACCCGCTATGCCACCACTTATATCTGGACGGCAGGTTCTACGGCATTGAACAATGATGCTGATTTCAGATTAGGTAACACTGCTGAGAACAACAAAGAATTTACTGTTAATGGCCGCCTGGACCTGGTTAAACTATACAACAAGGTAAAATTCCTGAAAAGCGCCAACACACCTGCCGCACCGGTGCCTGTACGCGCTGCTAATGATACAACAGCCAAAGCAGCACCGAACAATAAAGTGGTGAACTCTATTGCCAGGTTCCTGATGATGGCCCGCTCTGTTAACTTTACTTATCTGCAGAACAAAGGCACCATGTTACCGGGCTACCTGCCAAGCACCAGGTTCCTGGGTTTTGAAGAAGGTTTTGATGCACCGGGTCTGCCGTTTATACTTGGCAAGCAATACGACCTGGACCAACTATACAACCGCGCAGCAAGCAACGGCTGGTACACGGACAGCAGCCAATACCTGAACACCCCACTTAGTGCTATAGTTACCGAATCGTTTACGGCACGCGCCAATCTGGAGCCTTTTAAAGCTTTCAATATTCAGGTGGATGTAACACGAAACATGTCGGAGATAAACGAGGTTTTCTACCGCAAGGAGTTTGACGACTTTGGCAATATAAGTGACGAGGCACAGCGCCAGAATCCGATCACGACAGGCGCATTCAGTACATCGTTCATGGCACTGGGTACTATTTTTGAATCTGGTGAGGCGGGAGTTTCGGAAGCGTTCGAGAACTATATCCGTTACCGTTATGCCATACAGGATAAGCTGGCCGCTGCTAACCCGGCGGCTGGTACTGAGGGCTACACCCTGAACTCGCAGGATGTGTTGATGAATGCCTTCCTGTTTGCGTACCAGGGTCGTAACGTAGATGGCTACAAAGCAGAGTCGAAGAGCCCGTTCAGCAGGCTGCCGATACCAAACTGGCGCGTAGACTATAACGGTTTGTCAAACCTGCCTTTCTTCCAGCAATGGTTCAGCCAGGTAAACTTAACCCATGCATATAGCTCAACTTATAACATTACCAACTTTACCACCTCGCTGGCCTACGAAACAGAACCAAACGGCTTCCCGACGCAGGTAAACGAATTTGGCCAGATAGTGCCTTATTATATTGTGAGCCAGCTTACCGTGGCCGAAAGACTTGCGCCATTGCTGGGGGTAAACTTTAGAACTAAAACAAACCTGACCGGCCGCCTGGAATACAAAGTAGAACGCAACCTGTCGCTTAACCTGACCAACGCACAGATAACCGAAACCAACGTGAAAGATTATGTGATCGGCCTGGGCTATGCCACTACAAACTTCAGAATTCCGATACGTATTGGCGGCCAGCGCAAAGTTCTGGAAAATGAACTGAACATGCGACTGGACTTCTCGGTTAGAGATAACCAGACCGTGCAGCGTGCCATTGCCCGCGACGATCAGGGCGTGGAAAGCAGCCAGAACCAGATCACCAACGGAACGCGCCAGCTGCAGCTTCGCCCAACTATAGATTACCTGATAAGCGAGCGTGTAAACATCCAGTTCTATGTGTTGCGCACGGTATCAGACCCTAAAATATCTACCTCTTTCCGTAACAGTGTAACCGAAGGCGGTATTCAACTTAGAGTTAGTTTGCAATAAAATTTTAGCATTACAAAAAACACTGTATTTTTGAGCCAGTCATTAACAAACAGATAGAAGCAATGAATTTACCTGAGAACCTTAAGTATACGAAAGACCACGAGTGGGTACGCATCGAAGGTGATGTAGCTATAGTTGGCATCACTGATTTTGCACAAAGCGAGCTTGGCGATATAGTTTATGTAGACATCGACACGGTTGACAAGCAGATCAACAGAGAAGATGTATTTGGTACTGTAGAAGCAGTTAAAACGGTATCTGACCTGTTCAGCCCACTGAGCGGTACTGTACAGGAGTTTAACGGCCAGCTTGAAAACAGCCCTGAGCTTGTAAACTCTGACCCGTATGGCGAAGGCTGGATCATTAAGATGAGCATTGACAACACCGCTGAGGTGGATGAGTTACTTACAGCTGCTGCTTACCGCGAGCTGATCGGCCAGTAATTTACCTTACAAGGTTTGATACTACGCTACAACCTTTTTACAATAATTTGGGCAGCAGTAATTTTACTTACCACGCTGCTGCCCTCATCCTCCATGCCTTCGGTTTCCGTCTGGGACCTTATTTCTTTCGATTCTTTTGCACACGCCAGCATGTTTGCGGTGCTATGCTTCCTGATGATCGTAGGCCTTACCAAGCAATATACTTTACCGAAACTGAAGCATTACGCCATCAGGATGTCCTTATTCGTTTCCACGATGTTCGGCATTGCCATTGAGATATTGCAGTTTAGTGTGGTACCGGGCCGCAGCGCCGAGATAATGGATATCGTAAGCAACAGCATTGGCTGCCTGATCGGTATCGTATTCTTTCGCTGGATCTATACCTGGTAAATAAGCCTGAATTTCGGCTGAGCCTTTTTATATTTAGGCCATGAAGCCACTTTTCCTGATCCTTATAGTTTGCCTGTTTGCCCTGCCGATGCAGGCGCAGGATATGCCGCGTGTACGCCAGACCCTCGATACGCTTACAAGCCCTTATTTTCATGGCCGTGGGTATATTTTTGAAGGCGATGCGAAAGCTGCCAACTATATTCGCGGCAGGTACAAAGCAGCCGGCTTAAAACCTATCTCTGGCTCTTATTTCCAGGAGTTTACCATGCCTGTTAACCGGGTAACGCAAACTCCTGAACTTATAGTTGATGGCACCAGGCTTATACCCGGAACAGACTTTGTAGCCAGTGCGAACACAGCCAGCGGGAAAGGAAAAGCAACTATAGTTTGCCTCGATACATTAGTGTTTACAGATGCTGCTGCCGCTCAGAAATTCTTCTCCCGGGATCTCCGAAAGAAAGCATTAGTATATCCTCAGAAATTCAGGAAGCAACTATGGGAACTGCCGGAACCTTACTTGCAGAAAATCTTAAGTGCGAAACTTCATATTATACTTCAGCCCAAGAGCCTGCTTACAACTGTAGCCGCCACCCCTGCCCCGGTACCTCTGCTGGAAATAAAAGAAACTGCCTGGCCCGCAAAAGCACGAAAAGTAAAATTCAACATCAAAGCTGAGTTTACGCCAGCCTACCAAACCCGAAATGTGATCGCTATTATTCCCGGTACGGTTCAGCCAGATTCTTTTATAGTTTTCACGGCGCATTACGATCACCTTGGCGGGCAAGGCAAAGACATTTACTTTCCGGGGGCAAATGATAACGCCAGCGGTACCAGCATGCTTTTAGAACTGGCCGAACACTATAGCAAACCAGAGAACAGACCCAACTATAGCATCGCGTTTATGGCTTTTGCGGCCGAAGAGGCTGGCTTGCTGGGCTCATTCCATTACACCAATAACCCGCTTTTCCCGTTACAGAATATCCGCTTTTTAGTTAACCTGGATCTGCTGGGTACCGGCGACGATGGCATGATGGTAGTGAACGGAAGCATACACCCTAAAGAATTTGAACTGCTGCAAACTATAAACAAACAGCAGAGTTACCTGCCACAGATAAAAATGCGTGGCCGCGCTGCCAACTCCGATCACTTTCCTTTTTCGGAAAAAGGTGTGCCTGCATTCTTCTTTTATACCTTAGGTGGAACAACTTTTTACCACAACACCAACGACCAGCCAGCGCAGCTTCCTCTTACCAGGTTTAAAGAAGTTTTCAGGCTGATAACTGATTTTGCCGGGGCCTTGCAGGGCAAAAAGTAAACCGCCAAACTATAAACCTGTTGTTACAACATTAAGATTATAGCCACTGACAGCTGTTTTAAATTGTAAAATTGATTGCCAATGATTACATTGTATACCTCAAATTAATAAAGTGACCCGGTTGTAACAGTTTTTACGAAGTGCCTGTGAATAAGCGTTTGAAATGCCCGTTAAATGTGCTGCAGTTGGTTACATGTGTTGGCTTGCTATTTTGTAGTGCGCAGCTAAATGCACAGCAGATCTCATCTCAGAAAACAGGTGTTACCAAACTGAAACGTATCGCGCCCGGGCTGGAAAAGAGCATTCAGGAATCCGGAAGTAAAACAGTGCGGGTACAGGTTAAAAATAAAGCCCAGCTCCTGACCTGGCTCGCCGAGAACAACTATAACGGCACGATTACACAAACCACGTCATCGGCACAGATCTTTACGCTCACTAATATTTCTGGTAAAACGCTGTTGCAGTTAGCTAGTTCAAGGGTAGTTACCTATATCGACAAGCCAAACAGACAAGCCAAAGTAGAAATAGAGTTGAAAGACGCGGATTTTACTGTTAACAACATCTATGCTATCCGCAGCTTATATCCACTGCTGAATGGAAGTAACATGGCCGCTTCGGTAAAAGAAGAAGCTTTTAACCCCAACGATATTGACCTGAAAGGACGTGCCCTCTCCCCTGAATCTTTCGGAGGTTCCTTTACAGCGCATGCCACCACCATGGCTACCATTATAGCAGGCGCAGGCAACTCAGGCCCCAGGGGTAAGGGCATAGCCGACCATGCCAAACTTGCTTATTCTGATTTCGTAGCCCTTTTTCCGGATAACAGCCAGGCTTTACTAAACAAAGGCATCAGTTTACAGAACCATTCTTACGGTGTTGGTGTGGAGAACTACTATGGCCTGGAGTCTGCAGCTTACGACCGCGAAACGTTTCAGAACCCTACGTTGCTGCACGTTTTTTCGTCTGGTAACAGCGGCAACAAGGCTGATGAAGAAGGTAACTATGCAGGTATAACCGGCTTTGCCAACTTAACTGGGCAATTTAAAACATCTAAAAACACACTGAGTGTAGGCGCCCTTGAGCCAACCGGGAAAATAGGTTTGCTAAGCTCTAAAGGTCCTGCTTACGATGGCCGTGTAAAACCTGAACTGGTAGCATTTGGCAAAGGCGGTACGTCGGAGGCAGCAGCTGTAGTATCGGGGGTGGCCTTACTGGTGCAACAGGCCTATAAAGAACAACATAGCGCATTGCCTTCAGCAGCACTGGTAAAAGCAACTTTAATAAACAGCGCTGACGATGCCGGCAGGCCGGAAGTTGATTTTGAAGCCGGGTTCGGAAACACAGACGCCGCCGGAGCCATCAGAACGATACAGGAGAACAGGTTTATAGTTGGTGAAGTAACAGATAAAACCACGAAGCAGCATTCGATCAGTGTTCCGGGAGGTACGCAAAAGTTAAAAGTAACCCTTGTGTGGCACGACGTTGAAGGTAACCCGGAAGCATCTAAAGCTATAATCAACGACCTCGACCTGACACTTACAACTATAAACGGCCAGGTTCTGAAGCCTTGGGTACTGAGCAGTTACGCACACGCCGACTCGTTGCAATTACCCGCAAAACGCCGTGAAGACCACCTGAACAATGTAGAACAGGTAACTATAGAACTGCCTGCAGCCGGCACTTACCAAATAAATGTATCTGGTTATGATGTGCCGCAAGGGCCGCAAAACTATAGTTTGGCGTATGAATTTGAGACAGGCACAGAATGGGTTTATCCAACTATAGGTGTAAGTCTGCAGGCTAATAGTGTTAATCGCATCCGCTGGAAGCATGCAATACCCGGCGAGAAAGGCAAACTCGAATACAAACTAAATAACAGCACAGACTGGCAACTGATAGCTGACAACATTGATCTGGCAACTGCCTTTTTTGACTGGAATGCACCTGATGCCATCAACAAAGCACAGTTACGACTTACTACGCCCAACGCAACTATACTATCCGGCGATTTCTTACTGACCAAGCAGCTGAAGCTAAAAGTAGGCTATAACTGCGATGACCAGGTAATGCTACACTGGGCCAAATTGCCAAATGTAGCACAGTACAAATTATACCAGGTTGGCAGCACGCACCTCGAACCCTTCCTGACCACAGCGGATACCCTGGCTTTGCTGAACAAGAACCAACTGCAAGCCTTGCCCGAGTTCATAAACGTTGCTCCTTTTATAGACGGCACCCAGGCTGAGGGCAGCGAAACGGTAGCTTTTAACCAGATGGGCATTGGCTGCTATATCAAAACGTTCCTGCCTTACCAGTTCGTAACCGATTCTGTGGACCTTCAACTAGAGCTAAGCACGCTTTATAAGGTTGCCTCGGTTACTTTGGAACGTCTTGTTAATGGCAATTATACAACAGTCCAGACTATAGCCCCCGTTATACAACTAGCTCATACATTACATGACAACTCCCCCGCTTTAGGCAAGAACCTGTATCGTGTAAAAGTTACTACTGCTGATGGCAAAAATTTCTATAGTCAACCCGAGGAAGTAGTTTATGCTGATGCCAACTTTGTTCAGGCCTACCCCAACCCAATCCCTGCCGGCGAAACCCTGTCCGTTGCTGTAGCCAGCGGTGTAGCCATCGTGCAGTTTTATGATCAGTTAGGTAAGCTTGTGTATGAGTCGGAAGAATTTGGCATGATAAAGCAGGTTCCAACTGCTGGTCTTAAGAGTGGCTTGTATATTCTGCGTTTGAAGACCGAATCTGGTAATTATGTTGCCGGCAAGGTCTTAGTTCTATAGTTTGTCTTCCTGTCATTTCGAGCATTAGTCGAGAAATCTTATGTGTTCTTCAAGTTTTCTTTTGTCATTTCGACGTTAGGAGAAATCTGAGTTCTATAGTTAGACCTGTTCTGACTTGAACCAAGCTATCCTTTCAAATTAACTATAATCCTGGGAGCTTTACTCACCCATAGTTTCAATCCAGCTTTGGTGCTCTCGGGCCGAGCGGCCCCGTTTTCCTGTTCAGCGCTGTGTACATTTCCTTCGCTCCTACGTCGCGATGCCTGCGGCACCAGAAATCTACAAGGCGCCTCACAGAAAAACTGATATCTTTCTCATAGCAACCGCCTGTTTTTAGTTTTAACCGGTAAGCTTCGACATTTATCGTGGCTGTATTTCCGTAGGGACAGGTCGCGACCTGTCCGCTCTAAAGGCTGTAACTATAAAACCATAGTTTGGGAATTGGTAAGAACCAAAAATTCCCCTCTTGGGAGGGGCTAGGGGTGGGTTATTAGGCTGCTAACGTAAAAGCATCCCCCTACACCCCCTTCAAAGGGGGACTTAAATCTTTGCCAGAAATCCCCGCCTTAGACAAGTCTAAGATCCCGAACTTGTTTCGGGGGAGGGGTTAGACCACGTCAGCTATGATACTATAGCCAGCGATATTGGCAATTCTTGTCCCTACCGGGCCAGTTGAGTCAGGAGACTCAACGCCATACCAAGTCACGAGCCTGGAGACTCGCGCCGGCATTATCAACTATAAAACTATAATCTATATTAAACTCCCTTTCCAGTTTTGGGTTAGGGGCTCTCTTTAAAATAGAGGGTTGGGGTGAGGAAATGTCACAAAACCCACACATAAAACCCCTATAAAGCAGAAACAGCTCCCGCCTTTCGGCAGAAGCTGTTTCTGTTGTTTTAAGGTGTAGTTAGAGTGAACTTAAATACTAGTATAAGTAGTTAAGAGCAGTTTTGTCGTTTGAGTTGAACGGACGGTTCTGGCCAGATCCGATACAAGCAAGCATCCAAGAGTTTGGATCCTGTGTAGTTGGAGTACCTGGGATGTGAACAGCACCTACAGTAGAAGCACCTTCGTTAGCATAAGAACCACCACAAGAATAAGAACGGTCCATGTAATCCGTGTGACGGAAACCGATGCAGTGACCGATCTCGTGTGCAAGGATAGTAGCGAACCAAGCCTGGTTAGGGTTTTCACCAATGTAACGGGTAGCTATCTTGATGTTGTTATGAGGATTACCATTTGAAGTTGGGAAACCAGCAGAAGCCAGGTAACGAGCTGACTTAGGAGCTGCTTCAAGATAGATATCACCACCAGAAGATACACGGCTCATAGTGATTGTTAAGTTCTCAGCATTGTAACGAGCGATAGCTGCATCCAGAGCTGTTACATAAGTAGCAGGAAGGGTAGGATCGATAGACAAAGTAATGTTACGACCTGTACCTGCATTTACAAGGTTAGTAGTGCGGTACTGCTCAGACTCACCAACGCGAAGCGCTTTTGTGTTATGTGCACCAGTAAGGTCACCTTCAGATAAGAAGATATCACCTTCTACTACATAACCGCCTTCAACTTTCTCAACATTCTTGTTGTAGAAGCCAAGCTCAGAGATTCTGCTCAGTGTGCTTTCAGATACTGTGTCCTGAGTTGTTATTTCTTCATCCTGCTGGCAAGATGTGAAACCAAAGGCTGCTACCAGAGCGCCAACAATTAGTAAACGATTTACTTTCATAAAAATTTTTAGGTGTTAAAGTTAAACATAATTGAAATGTAGAAATTCAATTATTACACTCCAAGCATTTAAACCAATTTTTTAACGTGTTTCAACATCGATCTTACAACATTAAATTAGTTATATCCTATATTTACAAATAGTATAATTTTAACAATAATATCTGAGTTAAAACATCAAATAAATGCTATGCTTCGGCAATCTTGCTGTTTAAACACCTACATTTTTGAGCTACATCGACTAATAACCTTCTTTGTATGCTTTCTGAAACTTGTGTATTGGAGGATTAGCTGTTGTTTTAAAGACCGGCTATACCAAATTTCTTCGACTTAAGCCGAGTTTGCCATCTCGATAAGAGGAGAGATCTATTTAGAACATCCATAAAGACACCTTAAATAGATATCTAACTTAAATAGGCCCTCTACCCCAATTCGAAATAATAAGCTTAGAAAGTAAAAAACCTTGAGTTGATGGCATTGCATCTATATATGTTGTAACAAGCAAAGAGGTACATTATAAGTTAGCTGTACCAGCCATAAAACAGAAACAGCTCCTACCTTGTGGCAGGAGCTGTTCCTTTATTTAATACCAGCAACTAAGCTCTAATATAAGTAGTCAAGCGCAGTTTGGTCATTTCTATTAAAAGGGCGGTTATCGCCAGAGCCTATGCAAGCAAGCATCCATGAGTTAGGATCAGCACCTGTTGGCGTGCCCGGGATATGGATAGCACCTACTGAAGAAGCACCTTCGTTAGCATAAGAACCACCGCAGCTATACTGTCTGTTCATGTAGTCTGTATGGCGGAAACCGATGCAGTGACCGATCTCGTGGGCAAGGATAGTAGTAAACCAGCCTTGGTTAGGGTTGTTGCCAATATAGCGGGTTGCTACTTTAATGTTGTTATGCGGATTACCATTTGTAGTCGGGAAGCCAGCGGAAGCAAGATACTGGGCATTTCTGGGTGCAGCCGTGATGGTGATGTCAGCACCGGAAGACACACGACTCATTGTAATTGTTAAGTTCTCAGCATTGTACCGCGCAATGGCTGCATCTAATGACGCTCCGTAAGAAGAAGGCAATTTGGAGTCTAATGATATCGTGATGGTACGACCACCATTTGCATTTACCAGGTTAGTAGTGCGGTACTGCTCAGACTCGCCCACGCGAAGCGCTTTTGTGTTATGCGCAGCAGTAAGATCAGACTCCGACAAAAAGATATCGCCTTCTACTACATAACCGCCTTCAACTTTCTCAACATTCTTGTTGTAGAAGCCAAGCTCAGAGATTCTGCTTAGTGTGCTTTCAGATACTGTGTCCTGAGTTGTTATTTCTTCATCCTGCTGGCAAGATGTGAAACCAAAGGCTGCTACCAGAGCGCCAACAATTAGTAAACGATTTACTTTCATGGTGTTTTAAGGTGTTAAAGTGAGAGATAAAAAAATCTAAGGCTTACATATGCATCTATAAGTCTTTAGATCAATACATTACGCATTAATCCTTAAAAGAGACAAAAAATAAAAAATTAATTTAAGACTAACCAGTTGAATAATTTCAACAACAAATTAATGTTTAAACACGCTGTAACCGGAATTCTGCCACTGATACTTGCTGGGCCATATTGTATACATAAAGCCTGAAAACTTACGCCAACAAAAAAAGCAGCCTGCCGCTTACAGTTGCGACAGGCTGCTTTCAGTTACCAGAAACTATAGTTATAGTATGTTGTTGATCTGCTCTTTTATCTTCTCCAGT
The DNA here is from genome assembly GCF_040278685.1 of Pontibacter populi. Taxonomy (NCBI): domain Bacteria; kingdom Pseudomonadati; phylum Bacteroidota; class Cytophagia; order Cytophagales; family Hymenobacteraceae; genus Pontibacter; species Pontibacter populi. The sequence continues at coordinate 18,050 of NZ_JBEOKT010000015.1, read as the reverse complement.
TCTTCTTTCATTTCTACTACGTGGTGCTGTATGGTAGCATCGTTTGCTTTAGAGCCGATCGTGTTTATCTCGCGGCCAATCTCCTGCGATATAAAGCCCAGTTTTTTGCCGGTTGGCTCAGGCAGGTAAACCGTCTCGGTGAAATAGTGCAGGTGGTTTACTAGTCGTACCTTTTCTTCAGCAATGTCCAGCTTCTCCATATAGTACACCATTTCCTGTTCAAAGCGGTTCTGGTCATAGATCTCTGAGGATGACAGTTCTGCCATGTGCCCTTTTATGCGGTTACGGATCTGCTCCATGCGCACCGGGTCGTGCTTCTCTATTTCGGCCAGCAGTATCCTAATCTTATCTATATACGACATGATCTCGGCGGTAAGGGCTTTACCTTCGTCGTTCCGGAAATTTGTGATCTTTACTAATGCTTCCTGCACCAGTGGCTCTACCTGCTCCCACTCCGCGTCTCCGCCTGCTTCTTCAACCTGGTCCTGTAACAATACATCCGGCATGTGCAGCGCCAGCCTGAACAGGTCGTTCTTAGAACCACCTACAGCATCGGCAGCCTCATTAAGCTCGCGGTAATAGGTCTGCAGCAACTCTTTATTTATAGTGTTTTTAGCTTTCTGGGCTTTATTCTTCACATAATCCACACTCACGCTCACCTTGCCCCGTATAAGCGCCTTTTGCATCAGGTTCCTGATCTCGTATTCTTTATCTGACAAAAACCTCGGTAGTCGTACACTCAGGTCCATGCTTTTAGAGTTTAGCGATCTGATCTCTACTGAAATACAATATTGGTCTGTGTCGAGGCGGGCACTTCCGAACCCGGTCATGGATTGCAACATAAGCTAATTGTGTTTGTATGAAGGCAAATTAACTATAAATCTTCGTTTTTACGTCAGTTATAGTTTAAAAGCTACCGAAAGGCTGCTGCGCAACTATAACTTGTATCTATTTTTATTTACCTTTGATGTATGAAATTTGGTGTAGTCGTTTTCCCGGGGTCCAACTGCGACCAAGACCTGGTAGATGCCCTAAGCGTGGGTATGCAGCAGGAAGTTGTAAAACTATGGCACAAAGACCACGACCTGCAGGGTTGTGATTTTGTACTGTTGCCAGGCGGATTTTCGTACGGTGATTACCTGCGTTCAGGCGCTATTGCCCGCTTCTCTCCTATTATGCAGGAAGTGGTGCAGCATGCCAACCGCGGTGGTTATGTAATGGGTATCTGTAACGGTTTCCAGATACTGACCGAGGCTGGTTTATTGCCTGGTGCGCTACTGCCTAACGTAAACCAGAAATTTATCTGCGACAACGTATACATAAGGCCGGTTACTACTAACCTGTTGCCCACACGCAATTTGGACCTGGATAAAGCCTACAAAATACCGGTAGCACACGGCGATGGCCGCTACCATGCCGACAAAGACACGCTGCGCAAACTGGAAGACAACGACCAGATTATGTTTAAATACAGCAGCAACATTGCCGACACCCACGAGATCTACAACATAAATGGTAGCTTACTGAACATTGCCGGCGTAGCCAACGAAAAGAAAAATGTATTTGGCATGATGCCACACCCTGAACGTGCTGTAGATCCTGAATTAGGAAACACCGACGGCCGCGCCATTTTCGAATCTATTCTGAATATGGTGAACGCGTAAATACAGCAATTAACTAAACTATATTTACAGAAGCCCCGCTTGCTACAACAGGCGGGGCTTTTTATACCTGCTACTACACTAGTTTTTCCGATAAAGTGTTTAGCCACCCCTAACCCCTCCAGGGAGGGGAATTTTCTGTAAGTAGCAATTTATTCCCCTCCTCGGAGGGGTTAGGGGTGGGTTACTGCTACATAGTAGTCAAGTTTGGATTTTTACCGCGCAGTACAAATTTCTTCATGAAACAAGTTTTAAGGCTCTTCGACTTCCGCCAGAAAGTTGATTATAAAGTAGAGATTCTGGCGGGGCTTACCGTGGCCATGACCATGATGCCTGAGTCGCTTTCGTTTGCCATACTGGGTGGTTTTCCGCCGCTGGTTGGTTTATACGCCGCCTTTATTATGGGCTTGATCACCGCTATTTTTGGCGGACGCCCCGGCCTGATCTCTGGTGGCGCCGGCGCTACAGTTGTGGTACTTATTGCGCTTATGCAATCGCATGGCATCGACTATGTTTTTGCTGCCGTGGCGCTGGCGGGTATTCTTCAGATCCTGGTAGGCCTGTTCAAGCTTGGTAAGTTCATCAGGCTGGTGCCGCAACCGGTTATGTATGGCTTTGTGAATGGCCTGGCTGTTATCATTTTTATGTCGCAGCTGGAGCAGTTTAAAACAATAGTTAATGGCCAAACTACCTGGCTCACCGGCGAACCACTTTGGATCATGCTTAGTCTGGTAGCATTAACTATAGCCATTATTGTTGTTTTGCCCAAATTAACCAAAGCTGTTCCTGCCTCCCTGGTAGCTATTATAGTTGTGTTCCTTATAGTGCTGGGCTTTGGTGTAGATACCAAAACCGTGAAAGACATTGCATCAGTAAGCGGTGGCTTCCCTCCTTTCCATATTCCGCAGGTGCCATTTACACTTGATACACTTCACATCATTTTCCCTTATGCCTTAATTATGGCCGGCGTAGGCTTAACTGAAAGTTTGCTGACCCTGAACCTTGTAGATGAGATTGTAGGCAACCGTGGCAACAGTAACCGCGAAAGTATAGCACAAGGCAGCGCCAACGTTCTGAATGGTTTCTTCTTCGGGATGGGAGGTTGTGCCATGATTGCGCAGACGTTGGTTAACCTTTCGGCTGGGGCAAGAGCACGCTTGTCTGGTATAGTGGCGGCGTTAACTATACTTTTAATTGTGTTGTATGGCGCACCGGTTATAGTACTGGTACCGATGGCCGCATTGGTTGGCGTCATGGTCATGGTTTCGGTAGGCACGTTTGAGTGGATCAGTTTCCGGATAATTAACAAAATGCCGAAGCATGATATTTTTGTAGGCATATTGGTGGCGCTTATCACCATCTGGCTGCATAACCTGGCATTAGCTGTACTGATCGGTGTTATTATCTCGGCATTGGTTTTTGCCTGGGAAAGCGCCAAACGTATCAGAGCCCGCAAGTATACCGATGAAAAAGGTATCAAGCATTATGAGATCTACGGACCGCTGTTCTTTGGTTCTGTAGCTGCTTTCTCCGAAAAGTTTGATGTGCAGACCGACCCTGAAGAAGTGATCATCGATTTCAGGGAAAGCCGCGTGGCCGATATGTCGGGGATTGATGCGCTGAATAAACTTACGGAGCGTTATCGCAAAGCGGGTAAAAAACTGCACCTGCGCCACCTCAGCGAAGACTGCCGTCGCCTGCTGACAAATGCCCAGGATGTGATTGATGTGAATATTGTAGAAGACCCGAGTTATACAGTAGCAGCGGTTAAACTATAAACTATAGAGGCCCGGGAGTTTTAAGCTTCCGGGCCTCTAGTTATAGTTTGAATGTAAAGTTCTCTATAACTGGTAACTTTGACAGGTCATCAAGTCCATATCTATAAGACCTGATATGATAAGATAACTGTATAGAATCTTCTTTTATAGTGTAGTTAAAATCACCTATAAAGCCTTTGGGAATACGGGGATTTAGTAATGCTACACTATCCAGCAACTTCTTCTGTAACTGTAGTTTTTCGTTGTAAACAAGTACATCCCAATCTGTAGTGAGTAGAAGCTTATCTCTATACTTTATTATATGAAAAACTTTTCCTTTCATGTTACGATGAGAGGCTTCTCCATCAAAATTTATCTTATCTAAATTTGACCGATACAATATCTGACCATCATTTAGAGAGACTGCAAGCAGTTCTTTTACATAGTTATTAATGTAAAGCACTTGGTTTAATGAGTCTATGTCAAAACCAATCATTGAATTAAGCTCGAATTGTAGTTCTGCAGGGAAAGTTCTCTCATTACTAATCTTCCGGATTGCTCTACCATTCTTATAAATAGTAATGTCCTTTCCGAATTCATCAACATCAACCTTAATTTCTGGAAATTCTTGTGTACAGCTTAACAGCACAAGACAGCCAAGTATAAACAGATATTTTACCTTCATAAAACCTTACTCCACCACTTCAATCACAGCATCGATCATAGCCAGCACCTCAGTTAGGTGGCCGTTTACACGTTCGCCGCGCTTTTTGCCAAGGCGCACAATTATAGTTTCTTTTTCGGGGATGACGATAATGTACTGACCCAGAATACCACGGGCATAAAAGATGTTCTGACCTTTATAGTTAGGGAGCAACCACCATTGGTATCCATAGTCGGCAGGTTTGCCAGAGTTGGTTAGCAGGCCATTTGGAGTTAAAGAGTCGCGCACATAAGCTGGGTCAACTATAGTATCGCCTTTCCAGATGCCGTTATGCAAGTATAGTTTCCCGATGCGAGCGAAATCGCGGGCATTGCTGAAAAAGCAGCAGTAAGCCTTCTCTATTCCGGTCGGGTTATCAACGCTCCACTCGGCATCGTGCTCAGCTCCCAAAGGTCTCCATAGTTTCTCCTCGGCATATTGACTCAGCGATCTACCGGTAGCAGCTTCCACAACCATGCCTAATATCTGGGTATCGCCGCTTTTGTAGCTAAACCGTTGGCCTGGTTCTTCTACTGCCTCCAGCCTTTTAATTACCTTTTTAAGGTTGGTGCCATAGTATGCTTCAGTGGTTACAGATAGCGGGTTGGCATACGATTCGTCCCAGTTCAGCCCGGAACTCATCATCAGCAGGTGTTTTATAGTTATGTTACGCTTATCTCCTTTCTTAAACGACGGCAGGAAATCGGCAACAGGCTGGTCTATCGTTTTGATGTCGCCATCACGCATCGCAGCACCTATTAAGATACTTACAATACTTTTAGCCATCGAAAAAGAGTTGCTCAGCGACTCTTCCGAGTAACCACCCCAGTATTGTTCATGCAGGATAGAATCTTTATGAATCACCAGGAAAGCTACAGACTCCAGCTCTTCGTGTAATTGCTGCAGGCTGTCGGGCCAAACTATAGTGTTATAGTTGGCAGCTTTGGGCCATAGTTGCGGTTTGGAGGGAGCATCAATCTCACGCTGGTCAAAAATCAGGTTATCGTCTATGTCGGCAAAGTTATAGACCAGGGCTTTGTACACATAGTTCTTATCGCCCATGTGCACCCATGCAGCCACAAGACCTAGCAACAGTACTCCCCCGAAAGTAAATCTTTTTGCTTTCCGGTTCATGAGCGGTTTTTAGAAGTCGTAGCCGAGCGTAATGTATAGTTTAGGTCCCTGGCTTCCCATGTCTTCTTCGCTCCAGGCCACATCCAGTTTACCATACACCCCGAACAGCGTAGAACGGGCACCAAAACCATAGCCAACCAGGAACGGGTTACGGTAGTTGATCACAGTAATCTCGAACGGGTTACGCTCTGTAGGGCTTGTGCGGCCACCAACTATACGCGTGTTAATAGAGTTATTTCCGGTGAACGGGTTAGAACCGTTGTAGGCAGAACCGGCATCGGCAAAGGCGGTTAGCTGCAGGTTACGGAAGAAGCCTGAGGCAATGGCACCATTATACAAGTATTGTAAAACCGGAATACGCAGCTCTGCATTAGCCAGCAGATGTTTGCTACCTGTGCGGGTGTTATAGTTAAAACCACGCAACGGTAGCGCATATTCCAGGTAAAACAGGTCCGGGGCCGATTGTATGTTCACGTCATTTCGTTCGGTAATATCGTCTTCGCCGGCAAACAGCCAGTTATCCATGCCACCTATCAGGTAGCTTTTAGGAGAATTGCCGAAGAAAGCGCCATAACTTAAGCGGGCTGCCAGTATAATTTCGCGGTGGATCTTCTGATAACGGCGCAGGTCTACATAAAACTTGTTGAAGTTGGCATTGCTGTTCTCGAAATCACGCAACGACAGGAAGCCTACTTTCATGCGAGTACCTTCCATCATGTTCACGCCTGTTACCACCGAGTTATCATAGACCAGTTCCACGTTACCGCCATACATGTTGTTTACACTATCCGGGGTAGAGAAATCGCTGATCTGGGTAAAACGGGTACTTACCAGACGCGGCTGCGCACGGAGGCTGGTACTATAGCTTAGCGGGTACACCAGTAGTGGCGCTATCTCGTTTCGGGCATTGCGAACTATAGCTCCCGGAGATTCCAGCACAGAACTTACCAATATATCTCGGCGAAACTGTACCCCCAGGTCTACACGGTTTTTCAGGTTCATGTATTCGGCAAAAGCACGGCTGGTTTCCAGGTCGGTACGCAGGTATGCAGTGCCTCGTATATGGTGGTTCTCGAAAAGGTCGCTCATGTTCACGCCTGCCACTAAGCCAAACCCAAGTTGCGGGTCAGCATAAACAGACGTAATAATTTCGTGCACACTAAAGCGGGTATCATACTCCAGCGGCCCCGATATTCTGAACTCAGGCGCTACGCTGGCTTTTGGTGTTGCGGCAACAGGGGCTGCTACTTTGGTAGTTGTGTCAGTTTTAGCCTGCTCTGCACCAAACTCATAGTTCTCTATGTTTACCTCTCCTTCTTCACGCTTATCCTGTACTTCCTTAGTTGTTTCGCTTTCTATGATCTTGCGTGTAGAGTTGGTAGTTTGCGGCACACGGGCACGGGTTTCGAGTATGATCTGGCGGGCTGTTTTGGGCAATGTAGCCTGGCTAACGAAACTATAGTCTGGTATCAGGTAAATAAAATCGTGTCCGTTATCTTTTGCGGCAACTGCCAGCGTATTGTTAACAGCACTGTAATCGTAGGCTTCGATGTTTTGTACAAAGTTAGAGATAGGAGTGCTGGAGTTTGTGGCCATATTGTATGTATACAAACTCCGGATACCATTTTCTTCGCTTAAAAACACAAAGTTACCATTGGCTGTGGCACGTGGCTTAAGTTCGCTGGCAATGCTGGTTGTTAGTTGCTTTACAGTTACCGGGGCTGTTCGCTGCAGCAGGAAAATATCATAGTTCTCTACTACATCCCTGAAAGTAGCTTCCTGCACACGGCCCGTAGAATCTACCCAGCGGTTAGAGCTGAACACGATACCATTGCTGCCTTTCAGGAAAACAGGACTGATGTCATCGTAAATATCGTTGGTAAGCTGGCCTATTATTTTGCCATTGCTTTGTAGCAGGTACAGGTCGGTCTGGCCACCATCTACAGCGCTTATTACCAGTTGGCTGCCGTCTTCGGAGTAGCTCATGTCGCGCACCTGGCTAAAGCGCTCCAGGGTAGCCGCAGATTTTGTCAGGTCGTCGTAAAATGGCAGGAACGAGCTTTTGCTTTTTGCATTTACCTGTCGGAGCAGCATCTTCCCTCTTCTCGATTCTATAAAGCCCAGCTGTGTATTGCTGCGCCATGCCAGTACCGGCAAACTATAGTCTGTCGGCTGATCCAAGGTTTTATAGCCTCCTCTCCAAACAACACGACTGCCTCTGCCTTTCACATCTTTTACAATGATCCTATAGCTGCCGTGGTCATTTTCGGCATACGCCAGGTAGTTACCATCGGGGCTGAGCACGGGCTCGGTATAGCTAAGACCACGCTTATTTTTATCGAACAGTTTCTTATCATCCGGCATCGACACGAACGGGTTGTCGGAGCGGGCATTTATTTGCTGGTAGTAGTTCAGCCAGTCCTGCAGAAAACGCTTATAAGGAATGTTTAAGCTGCTGGTAATGCCTATTTCTACGTCGCGGGTAATGCGGGTAAGGTTGAGGATGTTTTGGATAGAGGTATAGCCGTAACGCTCTGCAATATAATTCCATACTGACTGGCCGGTCTGTTCCGGGTAGCGCATCAGCATTTGTTCCGGGCGCAGTTTGTTACCATCCAGCAACAGGTCCCGGATATGACTGTCCATGTCCAGGCTCCAGCCTTCGGCGGTATATGCGGCCACACCGGTTACAAACCACTCCGGCAAACGCAACAGGTAACTACTTTGCAAGGCCTCTTTTAAGCTGCCGCCATACATCATATCGTTCAGCAGCAGTTCGGTAAGTTTGTAGCTTAGTTCAGTCTTAAAGTCGGTCTTGGTACCATCGTAGGCAAGCTCTAACTTATTTTTCATGAACAGGGTCTCGCCACCGGTCTGAAACTGGTCGCTGTACAAGCCAATGTTGCTCTGACGAAGATCTGTAGGAGAATTATAAAGTATAAGCGTTATTTTGGAGTAAGGATAATACCCGATCAGGTTGGTAATGCGTTTCAGTTCGCGCTCTGCGTAATCGGCAGCGTCTTTGGCAGTCTGATCGCCGCCTTTATAGAAATACAGGTTAAAGTTCTGCGTATTATATAGTTTCCAGTCGAAGTTCTTGTATTGAATGCGGCTTTTACCGAACGGATCGCGGCCAGGTTGCGCCTGTAGGGCAGTACCCGACAGTATGCAGCAAACAAACAGCAAAAGTAACCTTGTATAGAAACGCATGCGCTTAGGGTTGTAGGTTTTGGTGTTTTATGTAGTCGTAATATAACGAAAAATATCGCGAAATGTGTATGTCAGGCATTAATTCTGTTTGCCCGGCCAGTGCATCAGCAAAGTGCTGCGACAGGTAAGGTGCCATTAATACGCCTTTCGAACCCATTCCGTTAAACACACTTAGTTGCTTATAGTTTGGGTGCGTGCCTGCCAGTGGTTTTCGGTCGCGGACAGCGGGCCGTATACCTGCCCAGTGCCCTGTTACTTCAAAATCCTTTTTGGTGATCTGCCTGAACTTTTCACTCAGTTCTCCTGCTGCCGGTTCGGTTATTTCTTCATCCGGATTTCGCCAGTCGTAAGTAGCCCCGATTATAAAGCGGCCCGCTCCTTCCGGAACAACGTAAACGCCTTTGTTATAGATGCATTCCGGGCTGAAATTCTGTTCGGTCTGCACTTCCAGCACTTCGCCTTTGGTTGGTTGCAGCGGCAGCCATGCAAAATAAGGATTATTAATGACCTGGTAACCTTCGCAGAACACCAGGTGTTTCGCCTTTATGTTTTTATAGCTTACACCTTCCTCGGTTAGTTCCAGTTCCTTCATCTCGAACCGCTCCGGCAGCATTAAGTTTTGCTGCAGAAGCTCTTCGGCCAGCAAGTCCAGCATATCATACACATGCAGGAAACCGCCTTTCTCGATCATGATGCCCCCGAACGGATCTTCGATGCCCGGCTGGTTTATAGTTTGCGTGTGAGTTGCCGAAATATAGTCGTTCCAGGTATCATCAGCACTTTTAGCCATCCAGGTATTCTGCTCTTCTATAGTTGAGAATATCTTATAGATAGGCTTGTGGAAGAATAATTCTCTGCCGTAACGCACTTCCAGGGCATCATAAAAAGCATCGGCAGCAGGAACAAGTGTATCTACTAACCACGATTTAGCAAACCGTTTCCCGGCAACAGGGTTTAACAGACCAGCCGCTACCCGCGAGGCAGAATTAGCTTTCGGTTCGTCTATCACCAGTACTGTATTTCCGCGACTGCGTAAGGTTTCTGCTAAAATGGCGCCTGCAAGCCCGTGGCCTACAACTATAAAATCATAAATCATGGGGGCAAGTTACGAGATGTACCCGTTAAATTTGTAACTTAGAAGCCGATTTTATAGGCTCCGGCCACAACTATACCTATGAAAATTACACGCTTTACGTTTAACCCCTTTGCCGAGAACACTTACCTGCTGCACGACGACACCAACGAGTGCGTAGTAGTAGACCCGGGTTGTTCGGATGCCAGAGAAAAAGAGCAGCTAAAGAATTACATAAAAGACAATAATCTGAAAGTAGTTCGCCTGCTGAATACGCATTGCCACATAGACCATGTACTGGGAAACAAATTTGTAGCCAACGCCTATAATGTAGGCCTGGAAATACACGAAAAAGACCTGGAAACACTGCGCGCCATTCCGGTTTATGCGCCGGTTTACGGCATCAACAATTATGAAGAGCAATTGCCGGCAGCCTATTTAAAAGAAGGCGAGCAGGTAAAGTTTGGCAATACTACTTTGGAGATCATTTTTGCGCCAGGGCATGCACCGGGTCACGTGGTTTTCTATCATAAAGAAGATAAGACCCTGATAGCCGGCGATGTGCTGTTCCAGGAAAGTATTGGCCGAACCGACTTGCCGGGCGGCGACCACGAAACACTAATAAACAGTATCAGAACCAAACTTTTTACGTTACCTGATGATGTTACCGTTTACCCGGGCCACGGGCCGGAAACAACCATAGGTCACGAGAAAAAGTACAACCCATTTTTGCGGTAACACCCGCCGCAAACTATAGCTTTCATGAAGAAACACATACCTAACTTTATAACCTGCCTTAACCTGTTTTCGGGTTGTGTGGCGCTGTACTTTATTTTCCAGAACGAGCTGGTGTATGCCTCTTACCTGGTTGGACTGGCTGCCGTTTTTGATTTTTTAGATGGGATGGTAGCCCGCGTGCTGGGTGCTTACTCTGAAATTGGCAAGCAACTGGACTCACTGGCAGATGTGATCTCGTTTGGCGTGGTACCGGGCGCGATGATGTTTATGTTACTGAAGCGTGCAGAAGGTGATTTCATTTTCTCTGAGCTACTTCCATTTGCCGGTTTTATCATCACAGTTTTTTCGGCGCTGCGTTTGGCCAAGTTTAATATTGATACGCGTCAGACTACGTCGTTTATTGGTTTGCCTACGCCGGCCTGCGCTATATTTGTGGCTTCGTTGCCGCTTATACTGGCCAGTGGCGAACTGATGGCTTTTGCGATCATACTGAATAAGCTTGTACTGCTGGCAACTACCCTTATCCTTTCGTTTTTGCTGGTGGCCGAGCTGCCTTTATTTGCGCTAAAGTTCACAAACCTGAGCTGGGCCGATAATTCTATCCGGTTTATTTTTGTGGGTCTTTCGGTTATTTTACTGGCTCTTCTTAACTTCGCAGCTATACCACTTATCATAGTGCTATACATAGTGTTATCTTTTTTCAAAAAACAAACCGCGTAACTATGAAATTCGTTGCCGAAATTAATGTAATGCCCCGCCCGGAATTGTTAGACCCACAAGGTAAAGCGGTTTTGCTTGGCCTGGAGCACCTTGGCCTGGACCAGGTAGAAGATGTGCGTGTTGGCAAACGCATTACCCTGCAGTTGGAAGCCGAAAATGAAACGATAGCCCGCGAGAAAGTGGACAAAGCCTGCAGCAAACTGTTGGCTAACCTGATCATGGAGTCGTACGAATACGAGTTGCAGCAAGTATAAATTACTGGGCACAATAAGCTACCTCTATTTTTGTTATCTTTATAAGGTGATGCCTTCCTGGTTCAGGTGGGCATTATCTGCTTATTTAGTTCTGTGCGTTGCCTATGCAGTCACGTTTACATTTCCTGGTATGCATGCTGCTTTTTTTAAGCGTTATGGCTGGCACAACTGTAGCTCAACGTAAGGCCCCGGAACCCATTACACTTACCTGGGATAAGCAGGAAACCGTTTTCCCGGTTCAGGGACACGAAGCTCAAATTCCTTCCTTCAAAGGCGCAACTATAGATCTGCTGCAACGCCTGCCCTATTACCAGTTATCTATCCCCAACACCCACATCAGTGGTTTTAAAGTAACAGAAGCTGTATTTGCACCTTTCTCAGGTAAAGAACAGGAACAGTTTAAAGGTATTACTTTCGGCAATGAGGTGAAGGTTGAGTTCGTGAATGCCAGGCAAAATAAGCAACCGGCAACTATAGTTTCGATCCTGCCGATCCGCAGAAACCCACAAACCAATCAACTCGAAAAACTTGTCCGTTTCAGCTATAGCTATAGTTCAGCAACTATAGCCACACAAAGCACAAATCGTACTGCCAGCAACTTTACAAACAACTCGGTACTCAGCGCCGGCGACTGGTATAAACTGGCTGTTACGCAATCCGGAGTTCATAAAATAGACAAAGCTACCTTACAGACACTTGGTATTAACACCCAGGGCTTAGATCCTAAAACGATACAGCTTTTCGGGAATGGCGGCGGTATGTTGCCTCAACCGAATAGTGCACCGGTTGTGGATGATCTTCAGGAAAATGCGATCGTTGTAAGCGGCGAGCAGGACGGGCAGTTTAACGATAACGATTTCATCCTTTTCTACGGGCAGGGGCCGCATACCTGGCACTATAACCAACAACAGGATAAGTTTGAGCACACGTTTAACGTTTACTCTGATACTACTTTTTATTTTTTAAGAGTGGGTTATGCACCAGGAGCACGCGTGCAAGCCCGGAATCAGGTGACCGGGGCAACACAAACTATAACTACGTTTAACGAACGGGTTTTCCATGAGCGCGACCTGATGAACGCTGTCCACTCGGGCCGCGAATGGTACGGCGAAGATTTCAGCACATTTACACCAACCCGCGACGTCATGCTACCTGTTACCGGCATCGTTCCGAACTCCTCGGTAAAGCTAACGGCAGCGGTTATGGGCAATTCCTCTACTGATTGTTCTTTTGGTTTTAAGTTCGGAAGTCAAACGATCGGCACAGTTCCTGTAGCTGGGCGTGGCACCTATAGTTACCACCCCGAGGGAGTAGAAGGCAGCAGGACCTTTACCTTTAACCAGCAGCAGTTAGGAAGCACTACAGAAGCAAAGGCAACTATAACGTTCAACATGCCTTCAGATGGCGCAGCAACCGGCCACCTTAATTACCTCGAACTGAACTATAACCGCCAGCTCAAACTATACAGCGACCAGACCAACTTCAGGGCCACAGCAACTATAGGCAAAGGCGTTAGCAACTATAGTATTTCGGATGCACCAGCCACCGCTATAGTCTGGGATATAACCAATCCACTTCGCCCGTTGCAACAGCAAACAAGCTATAGTACTACTTTACAGTTTACAACTATAGCCGATGTGCTGCGCGAGTTTGTTGTTTTTACCGATAACAACATCAGCTTAAAGCCTATAGTTAAAGGCAAAGTTGCCAACCAGAACCTGCATAGCCTTAACTTGGATGGTCGAATCGATCATGTCATTATCGCGCACCCTTCACTGCAGCAGCAGGCACAGCGCCTGGCAGAGCACCGGAAATCCAAAAGCAACCTGAACAGTATCGTAGTAACTACCACGCAGGTTTATAATGAGTTCTCTTCAGGCGCTCAGGACGTAACGGCCATCCGTAATTTTATGCGCATGCTGTATAACCGTAGCAACAAACCAGCCGGTGAGCTGATGTACGTGTTGCTTTTCGGAGATGCCTCTTACGACTATAAAAACCGCCTGCCAGCTAATACGAACCTTGTTCCGGTTTACGAATCGCGCCAGTCGCTGCACCCAATTTCCAGTTATTCTTCCGAAGATTATTATGGTTTCCTGGATGAAGATGAAGGCGAGTGGGCTGAAAATAATTTAGGTGATCATCTGTTGGACATCGGGATCGGGCGTCTGCCGGCAAAAAACATACAGGAAGCTACTACACTGGTAGATAAAATACTGGCTTACGAAAGCAGCAATCACTTTGGCAAATGGAGAAGCCAGGTAACACTTGTGTCGGATGACGGTGATTTTAACGAACACCAGGCCGATGCCGAATTCCTGGCAAATTTTCTGGAAACCAAGGCTCCCAACTATAGCACCAACAAACTATACCTTGACCTGTATCGCCAGGAAGCCGTAGCCAATGGCCAGCGTGCCCCCGATCTGAACCGCGCCCTTACCAATGCAGTAGAACAGGGATCTTTACTGGTAAACTATACCGGCCACGGCAACGAGGTAAGCTGGGCAGCCGAGCAGATACTGACCTTGCCACAGGTAAAGGACTGGCAAAACCAGAACAACCTTACTTTTATGCTTACTGCTACCTGCGAGTTTGGCCGCTACGACGATCCGGCGCGCGTATCCGGGGCTGAGGTTGCTATGTTGCACGACCAGGGTGCAGCGGTTGGTTTGGTTACCACTACCCGCCCTGTTTACTCCAGCAGCAACCGGGTGCTTAACCGTAATTTTTTCGAGGCCGCTTTTACACCAACATCAGGTAAAATGCCGCGCTTAGGCGATGTAGTACTTCAGACAAAGAATAAAAGCATAACAGATAATATCAGCGGTTCGCGTGGGGTGTATAACCGTAACTTTACCTTGCTCTGCGACCCCGCCCTACAACTGGCCTCTCCCAATTTGCAGGCTGAAATCACACACATTAACGGCCGACCTGTTGCAGCCGATACCTTAAGCGCGCTTGGCAAAGTAACTATGCAAGGCAGAATTGCAGGAACTAACGGAACTATAGCTACAAACTATAACGGAACGCTGCGCACTACCATTTATGAAAAACAAACTATACAGCAAACATTCGGAGATGAGAAAGCACCGGTTGTGCCTGTAAAACAGCGCCAGAATGTGTTGTATGAAGGCACAGCAACTATAAGCAACGGTCTGTTCACAATCAGCTTTGTTGTTCCGAAGGATATTGCTTACCAGTATGGGGCCGGAAAAATAGTACTGTATGCCAGTAACCAAACGCAGGATGCCCTTGGCTCCAATACAACTATAACAGTGGGCGGAACGGCCCGGAATATTACAGCAGATAACACACCACCAACTATAAACCTGTTTTTAGAAGACGAGTCTTTTGTGTTTGGAGGCAGTACCAGCCAGAACCCATCCTTGTTAATAAAGCTGTTTGATGAGAACGGAATTAACACGGCAGGCTTAGGTATTGGGCATGAACTGATAGCTGTTCTGGATGGCGACGAAGAAAATCCGATTGTACTTAACGATTACTATAGTTCGGATAAAGACAGTTACCAGCGTGGCAAAATAAATTATGCATTAAAAAATTTAAAACCAGGTCCGCATTCGCTCCGTTTTAAGGCCTGGGATACACATAACAACGCTTCCGAAGAATATATAGAGTTTTTTGTATCTAATAATGAGGATTTTTCGTTAGACCATGTGCTTAACTATCCTAACCCGTTTTCTACAAAAACAACGTTTCATTTTGACCATAACCGCGCAGGAGACGACCTGGATATACAAGTGCAGATTTACACTATTTCCGGAAAGCTGGTAAAAACTTTACAAACTATAAGTATGGGTTCGCCAGCACATGTAGCAGCTTTATCCTGGAATGGTCGTGATGAGTATAATGATTTGCTTGCACGCGGCGTTTATGTATATAAGGTCAGGGTTCGTTCCCGACAGGATGGTGCCAGTGTATCGAAATTTGAAAAACTTGTCATATTAAACTAAAACAATACTGTAATATCCCTATATTTGATATAGTTATCAATACCCAATCTATGTACAGAAAAAGTATACTCTTAAAGGTCGCAGCTTTTGCATTAACCTTTATAGCAGCACCTGCTGCCTACGCCCAAACAACTATAGGCCAGGAAGGGCAGGTATTAACTACTGCAGTACCGGTTTTACTGGTAGCTCCAGATTCCAGATCAGCTGCTCTTGGTGAAGCGGGCGTAGCCTTATCTCCGGATGCAAACTCACCTTTCTGGAACCCTGCCAAGTTGGGATTTGTGCCAAACGACCTGAGTGTAAGCTTCTCTTATTCGCCGTGGCTGCGAAACATCACCGACGACATGTCGCTGAACTACCTGTCAGGTTATAAAAAGATAAACGAAACGTCGGCTATCTCTCTTTCTCTAATGTATTTCGATTTAGGAGATATCCAGTTTATAGATGAGAACCGCCAGCCAATCCAGGATTTCAACCCGAAAGAATACGCTATTTCAGTAGCGTATGGTCAGGCCCTGAGCGAATACCTGAGCTTAGGTGTGGCAGCGCGTTTTATACACTCTAACCTTGCCGGCGACGTAAATGTGAGCAGCAGCACAAACACTGAAGCTCAGCCAGGCAACACTGCTTCGGTTGATGTGGGTGTATACTATAACCGCGACCTAAATCAGAACATAAACCTGGGTTTAGGTGCCAATATCTCCAACATAGGTGGTAAAATTGCTTACTCTGAGTCTACTGCCAAAAGCTTCCTGCCAACTAACCTTAAGTTAGGTACAGCTGTAAAATATAATATGGATGCCTTTAACTCGATCACTTTCCTGTTAGATGCAAACAAATTACTCGTTCCTTCTCCTTCTGCTGATCCTGATCAGTCTGTAGTAGCAGGTATCTTCTCATCTTTCGGAGATGCTGAAGGTGGAGCAAGCGAAGAATTTAAAGAAGTAAACTTTAATACTGGTTTAGAGTACTGGTATAACAACTTATTTGCAGCGCGTGCCGGTTATTTTTATGAGAATGAAGAAAAAGGCGGTCGTCAGTTCTTCTCGATGGGTCTTGGCCTGCGTTACCAGAAATTTGGTGTAGATGCCGCCTATCTTATCCCTAACGACCAGAATAATCCGCTAGCACAAACTATACGCTTCAGTATCGCGTTAAACCTGGATTAAGCTTAACCAAAATAAAGAATGCTTGACAGAACAAAAGCACCAGAAATAAAAGAAATAGATGCAGTTTCACTTCAGGTAGCAGAGGTATCGCACCTGTCTAACGGAGTAAAACTACACATCATAAAAAGCGAAACCCAGCCCGTAATAAGGCTGGATTTTGTTTTTAAGGCCGGTAAAGTTTACGAAACCGTAAAAGGAGCTTCAGACTTATCAGCTAAAATGCTCTTCGAAGGCACCACCAACTATACAGCAAAACAAATAGCCGAGACAGTAGCTTTCTATGGGGCTTCTTTCGATAACAACCACGGTTACGACAGGTCTGAATATACCTTATACTGCCTGTCTAAATATGTACCAGACCTGTTGCCTGTAGTTCTTGATGTATTGCAAAACCCGATCTTCCCTGCCGAAGAGTTTGCCATATTAAAGAACAGGAACCAGCAAAACCTGAAGATACAGCGTTCAAAGAACAATTACCTCGCGACGCACTCTTTCACTAAGCTAATTTACGGAGACGATCATCCCTATGTATTTGGCTATGATGAAAGTGAACTGGATGCTATAACATTAGAGGATGTAAAGTTATTTTACAACAATAACTATAGTTTGGAAGGTTTAGAGATCTTCGCATGTGGAGACATCTCAGATGCTGTAGAAGAACTGTTGATAAAAGACTTATCAGAACTTAAGGCGCCATCAAATGCTTTAGGTAATGCCAAATTTGAAACAACAAAAGCTAAAGAGAACGCTGAAGCATTCGAAGAAATAAAGGATAGTTTACAATCCTCTATCCGAACTGGTTTAATGTTTCCTCACATCACACACCACGACTTCCATAAGCTAACGGTGCTTAACGAAATATTGGGTGGCTATTTCGGCTCCAGGTTGATGCGTAACATTAGGGAGGAAAAAGGTTATACCTATGGCATCTATTCTACCATATCTCCTAAAGAGAAGGATAGCATGTTTTATATCGGTACAGATGTAAACTACGAAGTAACAGATAAGACTGTAGCTGAGATCAGAAAAGAGATAAAGTTATTGCAGGATGAGCTTGTTGATGAGGAAGAACTAAAAACAGTTCAGAGTTATATGATCGGTAAGTTCCTGAACAACATTGCTACCATATTCGAACAGGCTGATAAATACAAGCGCATTGTATTATTTAGTTTACAGCCAGAGTTTTATTCAAACTATATAACAACTATAAGAACTATAACCCCTGAAGAAATTCAGGAGTTAGCTGTAAAGTACCTTAGCCTCAACAATTTTAAAACAGCAATTGCAGGGCGAAAAGCAGAGTAGGAATAAATCCAATTAAAGCACAAGGCCAGAGCTAACATTAGTTCTGGCCTTGTGCTTTATATATAAACGATGAGCACTCAATAAACTTAGCTCCTGCTAACCATTTGTCTGAGTAGCAAGTTAAAAGACACAAAAAATTGCGCAGATATTTGAGAATGAACAGGCTTTAATTTAAACTATAGGTAAACAGATCATTCACTAGGGTTAAATGGCTCCCTACACCTTTGCCTCAAAACGCAAAAGCCCTGTCCTCTTTAGAAGGACAGGGCTTAGGTATAAGGTTGGCGGCCACCTACTCTCCCGGGTGTGACCCCAGTACCATCGGCGCGTCCGGGCTTAACTTCTCTGTTCGGGAT
>NZ_JBEOKT010000014.1:0-106305 GCF_040278685.1 Pontibacter populi | reverse complement strand
TGGCAACTGTATAATAGCACAATACAAATCAGGATTAGATATTTTTTCAATTTTATATATTTAAAATGCCCCACAACGGTTAGTATAGGCTGTGAACGAGGCGCAGCCGAGTATGGAGCCTGTGCAGGGTTATGGGAAGTTGTTATTTAACTATTGGGTACTGTTACTTCGTTAGGTCTTGGGTATCGAACAAGCTTCTCGAAATCTACCTTCCAAAACTCTAATTCATAAAATTTTTGATGGTTGTCTATGGTCAAGGTGATTATTACAGGAACATTATCTTCGTCTATATATTCAACCTGTACAAGGTCTGAAGAATATGTTCTGTCAGGCTCACTGCTGACAAATCGGATACTTCCCATTTTACCATCTTTTAAATCTTCAACCAGTTCAGGAATATCAAAAGTGCCTTCCTTATTCGAAATTCTTATAAGGTGCTTTATAAGATTTTGTTCGCTATCTTTTAAATTCCTTGTTTCCATTTCTAGAATTTTCTATTTCTGCAAAGATCTTAGGCTAGGCTATTGCTGAGACAGTTTGCAGTATTTGTCGAACAATAAAGGCGCGAGGCTTGTGATAATGTTAATTTGATTTAAGTATATCTGAAATTTTTCTTATTAATTCAGCACAGTTTAAAACAAAATCATCATCTACTTCGACTAGCGTTGAAACTTCAGAAATGTCACCTTCATCAAAGAAATATTCGGTTGGTAGCTTCAATTTAAAGGGTAGATCTTTTGATTTGGCTACAACAGCATTATAGCTAGAACCCTTGCCATGCTTTAGTACATTGATAGCAAGATAAAAGGCATTGAAACGGTCGACTAAATCTGTTTCTCCTTTTTGAAGGAGAATCTTTTTTGCTTCTTTGAATCCATCACTACATGCTAATGAATTCTGTAGTTCTGCTTCAAACATAGAATACATGCCAGTTGCAAGTATTGCCTTCTGTAACTGTATCATTTGAACTCCTTTGACCAATGGAGTATGGGCACTTAAATGAAGTTCTTGTTCTATTTTGCCAAAAGTCTCATTTAGGGCTTTTAGTGTGAATTCTGTTCCTATTTCAACAAGTTCTTCAAAGTTGTGCATATATCATTTAATTATCCATAACGGTCTTGTGTATACCTTGTGCGAGGCAGTCAGCCGAAACATTGGGTATAAACCTTGTTGTGCTTCGTTTTACTTAAATTCAATTCTTGAACAAATAAGGTGAAGTTTATCTGTGTCTTCTTTGTTAAGCCACCATGGATCAAACGGCCTTTTCTTACCGTTTTTTAATTTAAAGTATGTGTTAGTGAAGGGAGTGTAGTTTATCACAACATAATCAATGTCGGTTTGACTAAAGGTCCACTTGCGAAAGCCATCTTTAATGGTTACCTGCTCTCCATCAAATATGATATAGTCTCTTTTGATAAGGTTAGTAATTATTTGCACAAACCATATTACAGCTCCCAAGCCACCAATTGCTAGCAAGAAAGTATTAGGAGCATAACGCAATGGATAAATTATTCCAACAATTATGATAATGTATGTGAGACTATAACTAATCTTTTTTCTTAACACTATCTCCATTTGAATTTAAGTCATTTTAATAATTAGAAATGCGGCACAACGGTCTCGTACAGGCAACGGGTGAGGCATTAGCCGAACATGCTGCCTGTGCTGTGTTGTGGTAGGTTATTTTTTCAATTTGTGTAGTCCATTTATAGGAAGTTTCTTTGTCATGCCATCTTCATTCATTGATAGTGCAATCTCAATTTTGTTATCAGCTGTGAATTCAAGGTAACCGTCTACAAGTTCAATATCTCCACTTTCATTGCTAATGGAAATGTCTTTGTAGTCGTACTTATTTTGTCCCGGGTTTTTAAAATTTACTCTGTATAAATCAATTGGTCTATAGAATACATTGCCGCCGTGTCCAAGAATCACTCTCTCGCTTGTTCTGTGGAAAATTGCAAAGCTTTTATTCTCGTTAATAAATGCAATCTCGTTTGCTGGAGCACAGCTTGTAAAAGCAAGTATACCAGCTGCTATAAATACCTGTACTCTCTTTTTCATAATTATTAATTAACCACAACTATCTGCTAACAGGAGTATCTACTCCTACTATCTGCACTATGTGTAGAGTGTTGATGACTGATCATAAACTATAGTTTGGTAAATGCAGTCAGTTACCAGGTACATAGTACAGCACTAATATAGTTTATTTCCTGAAGATTTGAATGGGCGGGAACTATAGGCATAAAAAATAAGAAGGGTTACATCCGTCTGATGTAACCCTTCTTATATCTAACTGCGTGAGCAATTAGGTAATCTTCCAACCTTTTTATGATACACCTTTTACGCCCTGCCTAACCCGAAGGTTATAGTTTGCAGAAAATATTCTGAAATATTTTCAGACAGGCCTAAAAGCAAATAAGCCGACGTTTCAAGTCGGCTTATTCTAAACAGTTAATGAAGTTTTTAAGCTTCTAAAGCTGTATGGTTATTTATACGGTAGCTCCTTTTCGAGAGTTACCCCAAATTAAAATCTTTTTCTACGGAAACCACGGCTTTCACCACCACGGTCTCTGTCACCGCCACGGTCGCCACCGAAACGGCTTCCACCGCGGTCACCGCCTCTGTCACGGTCGCCACCACCGAAACGGCTGCCACCTCTGTCGCCACCACGGTCACGATCTCCGCCACCACGTGGGCCACCAAATCGGCTGCCGCCACGGTCGCCACGATCACGGTCTCTGTCGCCACCGCCGAAACGGCTGCCACCTCTACCACCGCGCTCTTCACGTTCACCGCCTTCTTTACCTCCGCCTTTTTTATCAGACTTCTCAACTACAACCATGCGGCCATCCACTTCAATACGGCCTACTTTTTCAAGTATGTTGGCCGTGTATTCTGAAGGCACTTCCACAAAGCTGAATTTATCGTAAAGGTCGATGTCACCAACTTTAGCAGCAGGAATATCAGAGTTAGCAGCTAACAGGTCGATCAGGTCTTTCGGGTGCACACGGTCTTTTTTACCGATCGTGATAAACAGACGGTCGAAACCTTCTTTAGAGAAACCAAGTCCTTTTTCAGCTTCTTTACCAGCCTCTTTAACCTTCGCTTCTTTAAGTGTCATTTTAAGCAACGCAGCTGCTACTTCAAGCGAAGTATAGTCTTCGTTCACAAGCTTTTCTATAGTTGAGATATGCTTGGTCAGGTTGCCTTTCTCCAGTACTTCACGCACTTTTTCAAGGAACATGTTGGTACGCAGCTCATTCACATCTTCGTAAGTAGGTACCTGCTGCAGCTGGATATTGGCTTTTGTATAGCGCATGATATCCTTCAGCTTGTACATATCCGAACGGCCTGATACGAAAGAGAACGCTTTACCTGATTTACCGGCACGACCAGTACGGCCAATGCGGTGCACGTAAGCTTCTTCGTCCTGTGGCAGGTCGTAGTTAAATACGGCTTCTACGTTCTCCACATCCAGGCCACGGGCTGCCACGTCAGTAGCTACAAGTATCTCCAGCTGTGCGTTACGGAACTTGCCCATAACATTAGAACGCTGGTTCTGGTTAAGGTCACCGTGCAGGGCATCGGCTAAATAACCACGGCTCTGCAGGCTTGTTACCAGTTCATCCACCATGCGCTTGGTATTACAGAAGATAACAACCGACTTCATGTTGAACATATCCAGCACGCGCGACAGAACTTCCTGCTTCATGCTGTTACGCACCTCAAAGTAGATCTGGTCGATGTTGGTTACGGTAAGCTCTTTATGAACCACTTTTACAATCACCGGATCATTCTGGTAACGTTTGGTAAGGTCCATGATCGGCTTAGACATGGTAGCTGAGAAGAATATCGTCTGGCGCTCTTCCGGCATCTTGCTCAATACAAACTCGATATCGTCACGGAAGCCCATGTCTAACATCTCATCTGCCTCATCCAAAATGATCTTACGGATCTTGTCAAGTCTTAAAGTTCCGCGCTCAACGTGGTCCATAACACGACCCGGCGTACCGATCACGATCTGAACACCCTGCTTTAGGGCACGCAGCTGACGGTCGTAAGCCTGGCCACCGTAAATAGGAACGATGCTGATGTTTGGCTTATACTTAATTAATTTCTGGATCTCTCCGGCTACCTGGATAGCCAGTTCGCGGGTTGGGCAAAGAATCAACGCCTGTACACTGCGGTCGTTCTCATCAATGCTTTCTATAGTTGGAATACCAAAAGCGGCAGTTTTACCTGTACCTGTCTGTGCCTGACCAATAATGTCACGGCCTTCCATAATAACTGGTATTGCTTCTGTCTGGATTGGGGAGGCCTCTTCGAAGCCCATGTCTGCGATAGCACGCTGAACCTCCGGCGAAAGCGGAAGCTCGTCAAATCTGATTTTGTTCATCTAATTTTTAATTACTGTATAACTCTCTGGAGCAGCCTGTTTTTACCTATCCCTATGATACGTATCGAAAAACAAAAAATAAAGGTTATCCAATTGTGGCGTTGCCAGTTATACCAGTAAATCAGACTTATTCCAAATCGGGTGCAAAGGTACGACGATTTTACATCATAAACTAATATTCCTTAAACCTGCCCTTTTCCCAGCTCATAAGTCTAAACATCAAATATTAGGATTATTCTATACTTGCTGTTGTAACATTAGCTGGTACTATGGAGTATAACATGTAAATATTTAATTAAAATTTATTACTTTTTAAATTGTTTAGGTACAACCTTTTTATAGGCCACACGTTAATATAGCCAATTCACCCATTTAGAGCATACATTCACCATCAATTTAAATATTTAAACATTTATTTTTAACAAAGTGCCGTAGTATACAAAATCCGAAACCCAAAACTACAAACCCTTATGCCAAAGTAATTAGTACCTAACCCCGGTACCCCTGCCCCACTTACCTACAAGCCTTATTGAACAGAAGCTAATGAGCACGTGTAAAATTACACCGCTTACTGAAAATCAATTAAACAAAACCTTAAACCCCTTAGTCCTCTACTTATGTTACATTTTACTAAAATCTCAACTCAAGGCAAAGACTTTAATCTAATTGCTTCTGGTGCGCTGGCTTTTAAAATTCACAACAAAATTCTGAAGGATGAAGCGTTTGTGCATGGCTCTTCCGTTAGCCGTAACATGTTGGTAGGCAGTGTGCCGGCCCGCAAGGCTGCTACAACTGACAAGAAAAGCGTTTTCTTTGTTATTATCTCTGACCTGGATAAAGTAAATACCGAATCGTTGTGCCAGATGATAGCACAGGAACGTGCAAAAGGTAGCTACGCGGTTTGCCAGGTTATCCCGATGTACTATAACGAACCATCTTTTAAAGCACTTAAGATGCTGCGCCAGAACTTTGATGAGGTACTGGAGTTAAGTAAATTTAACCTGGGTGGCAGCAAAGTATTAAATGGCCTGGAGCAACAGCACTGTATCATTTCTGAATACGTGATCTCGATGGCCCGCATTATGTTCCATGTATGTGCCAACAGCGCCATACCTGCAAAAACAGCTGAAGAACGTATTGAAGAACCAGCATTTGCATAGACTCTACAACACTATAAAATAAAACAGGCTGCCTACCCCTACAGGCAGCCTGTTTTATTTTAGGCCTTTACTACCAACAGCATAGAGATTTACTTTACTTACAAGCTTACAAACACTGGCAAACGGGCAGGCAAAAGTGTATCTTTAAGGCTGGCTATACTCTGCACACAATGGCATCTGTTTTTAAAATATACTCTTCTTCTGCCGGGTCAGGCAAAACGTACGCGCTAACCAAAGAATACCTGAAACTGGCGCTACATTCCCCTAACCCCGACTATTACAGAAGCATACTGGCCATTACCTTTACCAACGATGCCGCCGCCGAAATGAAGGAGCGCATACTGGGCGCCTTACGCGGCTTTAACGACGATACTATATCCGAAAAAGCAAAAGCCAAAAGCGAGAACCTGCTCGAAACTATAACCAGCGAACTACAGAAAGAGCACCCGGAACAGCACCTTGACAAAGAGGAGATAAGAAGACGTGCAGGATTTGTATTTAAACAGGTGCTTTACAACTATGCCGATTTTAGTGTAAGTACCATTGATAGTTTTGTGAACAAGATCGTCCAGGCTTTTGCCCGTGAACTGAAGATACCCCACAACTTTGAAGTAGACCTGGATTCGAATACGCTTTTGAACACAGCCGTATCGCTGCTGCTGGATAAGGTGAAAGATGAAAAAGGAGACCTGCTGACCGAAACCCTGGAGCAGTTTATACTGGAGAAAGCAAGCGAGGGCCGCAGCTGGAGCATGCTAACCGAAGAACTGGCCGACTTTGCCAAAAACCTGCTGAACGAACAGGTATACGAAGCCATCACCGACCTGCAGACGCTTACGCTGGAAGATTTCAGGGAAGTGCACCAGCAACTGCGCCAGACCAAACAAGACATTGAAGCCGCCATAGTTGAGCCCGCCACACAGGCTGTAGCTTTAATCGAGCAAGCCAACCTCGATGCTGGCGACCTGTCTTATGGCAAGAACGGCATTTACGGTTACTTCTTCCGCTGGCTGAAAACTATAGATCTGAACTATGGCAACAGCAACGCCCGCAAAACTGTGGAGAACGATAGCTGGTACAGCGCTACGGCCAAAAAGAACAGCTTTATAGTTAGCCAGATCGATAGCATTAAAGACCAGTTAGCTGAACTATACCTGGAGCTTGAAAACCGGAAAGAGCAGTTTGCCGGTATGTATACTTTGCTCAACGCTATAGTTCCGCACCTGTATAAACTATCAGTTCTGAACGAGTTGGAGAAGTGCCTGCAGGAAATAAAACTGGATAAGAATACCGTTCACATATCGGAGTTTAACAAGCGCATTATTGATATCGTGCTGAAGGAACCGGTGCCTTTTATTTATGAGCGTCTGGGCGAGAAGTATAATCACATCCTGATAGATGAGTTCCAGGATACCTCGGTGCTGCAATGGAACAACCTGCTACCTTTGGTAGAGAATGCGCTTTCATCAGGGCACTTCAGCATGGTGGTGGGCGATGCCAAACAGGCGATCTATAGATGGCGCGGCGGCGAGATGGAACAGATCCTGCACCTCTACAAAAAGAACACGGCCCAACTATATCAGAACCGCCGCAACGCTGAGCTGATACGGGAACGCTACCACACGCTTAACAACGAGGTACTGCAACCCGACAACCTGAACCAGAACTATAGAAGCCGCGCTGAGATCATCGAGTTCAACAACGACATCTTTACGTTTGCCAGCCAGGCCCATCCCGAGTTCGAGATGTTCACCTCTATCTACGACGAAGGCTTTACGCAGGAAATACCTGACCCGAACAACACCGGCGGACATGTACAGGTGCTTTTTACCTACGACGGCGACAGCAATACCAAGTATGATTTTGATACCTGCACCCGCACCGACGAACTATACCCAAAGTATACCCACCCGGATGAGTTAAACTATAACGCAGGCATGCTGAATATGGTGCTGCACCTTGTGGAAAATGCTGTGTCAGATGGCTACAAGCTACGCGACATTGCCATCCTCAGCCGCACTAACCAGAACAGCAAACGCATCGCTAACTTCCTGAAAGAGCGCCGATACGATATCATATCCCAGGACTCGCTGTCGCTGCAGTTTGCCGAAGTAGTGAACTTTATCATTGCTTTATTCCGGGTGTTTAACCGGCCAAACGATGCGCTGGCAAAATCGGAAGCCTTATACCTGCTGAGCGTGGTTACACGCAACGAAGTGCCAGATGTGAAAGTAACGCAGCGCATTGCAACTATAGCCAACACTGCAGACCCGGCCGCTTTTTATGATTACATCAGAGAGCAGGGTTTTGACCTGGACGAGCGCAATACCGGCAATCTGTCTATTTACGAACTGACCGAAAGGCTGATCCGCATCTTTAACTTACTGGGCCATAACAACGAATGTGAATACATTTTCCGATTCCTGGATTTAGTACTGGAGTATAGTTTAAAGAACAGCAATAACCTTAACAATTTCCTGGCCTATTGGGATATGCAAAAGGAAAAGCTGAGCATCAATACGCCAAAAAACCGCAACGCCGTTACCATCACCAGCATTCACAAATCCAAAGGGCTGGCCTACCCTGTCGTTATCATTCCGTTTGCCGACTGGAGCACCGAACCCAAGCGCGGATCGTTGATGTGGAGCCAGTTGCCGGATAATGTTAACTATACAGGTAAATTAAGAAGCGTAGCCGTAAACATGGGCTCTAAACTGGAGAACACCGAACTTGGCGAGCAGTATAAAACTGAGGTAGAGAAGACCTTTATCGAAAACCTGAACATGTTGTATGTGGCCCTCACCCGCCCCATCGACAGGCTATACTTAATTGGTAATGCCAAAGACCTGCTGATTGAAGATAAAATGCCGAAAGCGGATGGACAGGTAAAAAATGTGAGCCATTTGCTATACCAGTATCTGAAGGAAAAGGAACTATGGGAGCCTGGCAAATTCTGCTACCAACTCGCAAAAGGCAACGCTGCCAAAAAGCAAAACTATAGTTCGGAAGAAGATGAAGGTACCTTTGAACTGACACACCTGGTAACAACCGACTGGGAACAACGCCTGAAAATAAAGCAGCACGCCAATAACGTCTTCGATTTTGAAACACAACAACGCCAGCGCCAGGTAAACCGCAAACTGCATTATGCTTTATCACGCATTACGTTTGCCCCGGAGGTGAACCAGGTGCTGCGGCAAATGGGCTACGAGGGCATCATCAGTGAGCGCGATAAACCGGAACTATTGCGCCTGCTAACCGAAATCGTGCAGCACCCGAAAATGGCCTATTACTTCTCAAAAAAAGTAGTTGTAGAGCAGGAAAAAGAAGTGCTCGATGCCCGCGCATACCTGTACAAACCTGACCGCATTGTGTTTGATGGCGAGGCAGTCGTGCTGATAGAATTCAAATCGCCGCCACCAGAGCCTGAGCACCGCAACCGATTAGACCATTATGCTGTGCGTTTCCGGCAATTAGGCTATAAAAAAGTAAAATGCGTGCTCTATTATTTCGACACTCAGGAAGTAAGGGAATGGCAATACGGCGACAAGCCTGCCGAGCAATTAGGGTTGGTCTTTAGACCTCACTGATTTTCATGGCGCGAGCGTCCTCGTCCCGAAATTCTCCGGGATCTGCCACTCGTGTCGAACTATAGTTGGGCCTTTGGCCCGGTTGAGTTAAACAATCTGCTGTTTCGGACATCTATGTCCGGAGCCAACTCTGCTACGGACTTCCAAGTCCGCGTTATTCGCAACACGGGGATTAGGAAATCCCCGGCAGATAGCTTTCGGACACGGATGTCCGAAAGAGCGTTGGTAGTTAAAGGCACGGGATACAAACCTGCGCCAGCAAATAAAAGAAAGAATAAATAAACTAAATCATAACACCAGTTCCCCTTCCTGTTTTCATGAAGGGGTTAGGGGAAAGTAAACCATGGAACAACGCATAACATTAGTAACACTTGGTGTTAAAAACCTGCAACGGTCAAAAGACTTTTACATCAACATTTTTGGCTGGAAGCCACTGGAAACGAGTACCGAGAGCATTCTTTTCTTTCAGCTAAATGGTATACAACTGGCCCTCTTCCCGCAGGAATCTTTGGCAGATGACGCCGGCGTACCTGCCGACGGTAAAGGCTTCAGAGGCTTTTCGTTGGCGCATAATGTGCGGTCTGAAAAAGAGGTGGATGAACTGGTGGCATCACTGGAAGCTAAAGGAGTTACCGTACTCAAGCAACCCGAAAAAGTATTCTGGGGAGGCTACAGTAGCTACATCTCAGACCCGGATGATAACTTATGGGAGATTGCTTACAACCCTTTCCTACCGCTCGATGCCAGTGGAAATACGGAAAGCATCCATTAAGACTAAGATCCATAAGATTTCAGGATGACCAGGATTATAACACATGAATCATACTTTGCCCGGTATTTCACTTTATGAAAATCCTAAAATCCTTCCATCTTAAAAATCTTAGTTCCTATTCACTCATTCAGTTATTCAGTCATTCAAAATTAAGCCAGTGCAGACTTTCCTGGAGCTAACCGCGAAATACATTTACGAGAAATATAAAGAGAACATCAGCGAGCTGTGCATTGTGTTGCCATCGCGCAGAGCAAGCTTTTTCTTTAAAAATGCGCTGGCCCACGCTGCCATTGACCCGATATGGTCCCCGGAAGTTTTATCGATGGAAGACTTTATCTGCAAAATGGCCAGGGTGGATGTAGTAGAGCCTATAAACCTGCAGCTCGAACTATACGACCTGATGCGCGAGCAGGACCCGACCCTGGATTTCGACCAGTTTGTAACCTGGGCCGGCACGTTGTTGGATGACTTCAGCAGGATGGACCAGAACATGGTGGATACGCGGAAGCTGTTTGATTACCTGAGCGAAGCAAAGGCCCTGGAGCGCTGGGAACCCCGCAGCCTGGGCTGGACCATGTCGAAGGACATGCGCAAGTATTTTAGTTTGTGGGAGAATATCGAAAAGACCTACCATAACCTTCAGGCGCATCTACACTTAAACAAGCAGGCTTACACCGGCATGGCTTACCGCAAAGTGGCCACTGAGATAGAAACTATAGTTCAGGAGAACACCTGCCACCAGTTCATCTTTATAGGCCTGAATGCACTCACTAAGTCGGAAGAGAAGATCATTAAGGCACTTCTGAAGCACAACAAAGCTGAAGTACTTTTCGACAGCGATGATTTTTATATGGAAGAAGGCATGGCCAACCGGGCCGGCAGCTTTCTGCGGAAGTATAAAAACACCTGGAAGTTACCTGAATGGCGTTGGCAACAGAACATGCTGCTAACGGATGACAAATCTATAAACGTGATAGGCGTTGCCAACGCCAGCATGCAGGGCAAACTGGCCGGACAGTTGCTACAGGAAATACGCCAGCAGGACAAGCACGCGCAGGTAGCTATCGTATTACCCGACGAAACCTTGTTGTTGCCTGTGCTGCATTCCATTCCGGATGATGTGCCCAACTATAACGTAACCATGGGTCTGAGCTTTAAGGGCACTCCCCTGTTCAACCTTGTGGATCTGCTGTTTGACGTGCACCTTACCGGTGTAAACCAACTGCAGGAAAGCGGTTACAAAGTGTATCAGTACCACCACCTTTCGGTTAGCAAACTGCTCACGCACCCGTTCATCCGGCGTTACGAACTCTACCTGAACGAGCAACCCGACCAGAAAGCTTTTCATGGGCTGATACAGCAGGTGCTGGATACTATAGTTTCTGAAAATAAGGTACTGATAACGGCACAGGAACTGTTGGAAATGGGTCAGCACCACCCGCTGTTCGAAACGCTGTTCCGAACCTGGCGCGATTGCGACGATATTATAGTTGCCATGTACGACCTGATAGAGCTGCTCCGACAGGTGTACACACACGGCCACAACACCATCGAGACCGAATACCTTTACATCTTTTACACCATTATCAAGCGCCTCGACACCATTTTTGATTGTCGCGATCAAAAAATATCGGTACGTAGTTTCCGTAAGTTTTTATATGAACTGATAGGCCAGACACGATTGCCATTCAGCGGCGAACCGATCTCAGATGTGCAGATCATGGGTATGCTGGAAACCCGTGCGCTGGACTTTGAGAACCTCATCATTTTATCAGTAAACGAGAATACGCTGCCGGCTCCTAAAAAGCATAACTCCCTGATGCCCTTTGATGTACTGAAGGAGTTTGGGCTGCCAACCTATGCCGAGAACGAAGGCGCGATGGCCTACAACTTTTACCGTTTACTGCAGCGCGCCAAGCGAGTGAACTTGCTGTATGTGCTGCCTTCGGATACCTATGGTTCGGGAGAGAAAAGCCGTTTTATATTACAACTGCAAAACGACCTGGCCCTGCGCAACCGCAACATCACTTTCCGTGACATGACGGCTATAGTGGAACAGACCGACACCAAGGAATATGATGATGACATCGTTATACAAAAAGATACCGCCACGCTGGAGCAAATAAAACGCGATCTGCAGCGCGGCCTCTACCCTTCCAGCCTTAACACATACATTAACTGTTCGCTTAAATATTACTTCAGCCGCATAGCCAAAATGCAGGAAGCCGACGAAGTGGAAGAACAGGTAGATGCTGCCCAGTTTGGTACTGTAGTGCACCAGGTGTTGGAAGATTTTTTCAAGCCATTTGTGCTGAGTGGCCAGCCTATAGTTGCCGAAGACATTGACCAGATGCTGCTCGAGCTTCCGGGCCACACCAAGCTTGCTTTTAACCAGGCAACGCGTGGTGCCAGTACTGATCGCGGCCTAAACTACCTGCTGCTGAAAGTAGCCATCGAAGTACTGGAGAAATACCTGAAACAACTCAAAAGCTCCAGCGAACTGCCACTTTACATTCTCAGGTTAGAAGAATCG
Organism: Pontibacter populi; assembly: GCF_040278685.1. Lineage (NCBI taxonomy): Bacteria > Pseudomonadati > Bacteroidota > Cytophagia > Cytophagales > Hymenobacteraceae > Pontibacter > Pontibacter populi. Next base: position 93,851 of record NZ_JBEOKT010000014.1, on the reverse strand, counting down.
CTTACAGCCAAATTAAAGGTACAGGTTAACGACGAACTACTGGACGTAACCATAGCCGGAAAAGCCGACCGCATTGATATGACCGGCCATGAAATAAGGGTAATAGACTATAAGACCGGTAAGGTTGAGCAAAGCAAGCTACGGGTTAAAACCGACGACCTGCGCACGCCATCATCTAAAACCAAAGACTTTGATAAGCCACGCCAACTATGGCTGTACCAGTACATTCTGCAACGCCAGTTACGCGATGCACCGCAAACTATAATTACCAGCAGCCAGCAAATTGATTCAGAAACTATAGTTGCCAGGTCAGGCATTATCTCGTTCCGGAACATCGAAGAGAATGTACTGTCGTCGGAGTTTAATTTTGCAGGAGATGATGGTCAACCGAAGGACTTTATAACTGCATCGGAAGAACTACTGACCGGCATCATCCAGAACATGCTTGACCCGAATGAGCCGATCCGAAAAACGCAGGATCCGGATGTTTGCGAGTATTGCGCTTATAAAGGAATCTGTGCGAGGTAAAATCTGATTTACAAACTATAAACCAACTGCCTGTTCCAGCAATAAAACTGTATGCCCGACAAACATTTGCCAATCTATGCCATAAAAGACTTTAACCCTGCTCCGCAGCGGGAACAGTACTTTTATTGTAGCAGGTTGAGCAGGCATTTACAGATTCACCTTTTTATACAGAAACCACACAAACACAATTTTTACATTCTGCTATTTATAAGCCAGGGCACCGGCACTCATACAATAGATTTCGAGCAATACACGGTAAAACCAAACACAGTGTTCTTTTTAACCCCGGGGCAGGTACACAGCTGGCAACTTTCAAACGACACAGAAGGATTTATACTGTTCTTTAGCCCGGACTTTTACCTCCTCGATTTTCCGATTCAGAAGTTACACCGTTTCCCGTTCTTTCATGCGGCCCTGCGCTCCCCATCTCTGCTTTTATCCGAAGCTGCATTTAGCCACCTGCTCCCAACTATAGAAAAGTTGCAAACCGAATATGCGCAGCAGCAATTTCTTAAAGATGACATGCTTCGCAGTTACCTCGATGTGCTGCTGATACAACTGACACGACTATACCAACTTGATTACCCGGACGATCTAAACACCACTGCTCCCATTCCTTATCTACAGTCGGTGGAAATGCTGATTGAAGCAAACTATAAAACCCACCAGCCTGTCAGTTTTTATGCTGATAACTTACACATTACACCTAAACAACTGAACGAATACTGTAAACGCCTGCTCGGGAAGACAACCACAGACCTGATACACGACAGAATTATACTGGAAGCAAAACGATTGCTGGTGCATTCTGATCTTACGATAGCGCAGGTTGCTGCCGAACTGGGGTATTTCGAGAGTGCCTATTTCTTCAGGTTCTTCAAGAAAAAAACGAATTATACGCCGGAGCAATTCCGGAAAGAGTATGTATAGTTTACAGCCTGCAAGGTAAAATTGTACAGCATTTGGTCGGTTTCGTGCAGTAAAAAGTCTCTATGTAATCCGTAATTTTGTAATGGATAAACTGATGTGATATGGCCTGGAAAGATTCAGCATTTTATAGTATACTCAACACCAAATGCCCGCGCTGCCACGAAGGAGATATGTTCCCGAAAGGCAGTATGCTAAATTACCGCAAATTCTCAAAAATGAACGAGCAATGCAGCTGCTGCGGTCAGCATTTCGAACCGGAGCCGGGTTATTACTATGGTGCCATGTTCGTTAGTTATGCTTTTAGCACAGCCATTTTTATAGGTGTCTGGGTTCTGCTAAGCTTGTTTACAGAAGACGTTACCTTAACCATGATGCTGATCGCGTTAATAATTGCTGTAATCATATTTCTGCCGCTCACCTTCCAGCTATCCCGCAGCATCTGGATCCATTTCTTCATCCGTTACAAAGGCCCCTGCACTCCACAGGCAAGTAAGTAAGTAAGTAAGTAAGTAAGTAAGTAAGTAAGTAAGTAAGTAAGTAAGTTCGCGGAACTATAGTTTTGAACCTGTTCATCCAAAACTTAACAGGAGCTGTAGTTTCACTTTTCACCTCCTTGGTGGCATACTGGAACGGGGCTTTTTGTACTATTAGTTAGCCTACCCTTGGTTTAAACTAGTTAAGCAATAAACATTAACTCACTGTAAACGTTAGTATTATAGATAGTTAATCTTGTATTTAATTGCACACATTTAAACCTTAAGCTATGAAAAGACTATTTACACTCCTGATATGTATGGCATCAATTCATCTCACTGCATCAGCACAGGATGAGCAGATAACCAGACCGCAGACCACAGCGCCGGTTGCAGGCGAAGCAATTGCACAGGGCAACTGGATGATCGGAGCCAGTATCGCTAATATTGGTCACAACTTTAAATCTGAGACCTTTACACTCGATATTAACCCAAGAGCGGGCTACTTTATTTCCGATAATGCCGTGCTGGGAGCCCAGGTGCAACTTGGCTTATCTATTTATGATGGTGGCGAAGAATTCAGATATGGCCTTACCCCTTTTGCCCGTTACTATTTTCCGGAAGGTGCAGCGCCTACACACCGTTGGTTTGGCGAAGCCGTTTTTGGTTTTGCAGGCAGCTCCGAAGAAGACAGTGAAGGTGACTCCGTCTTTTCGCTGGTGTATGGGCTGGGTGCTGGGTACGCGCACTTTGTAGCCTCTAACGTAGCTCTGGAAGGTACCTTAAATCTGATCCGAAGCAATGCCAACATCGACGTAAGCAACGATTCATCTACCGGACTTTCCCTGAGCCTTGGTTTGCAGATCTATCTGCCGGGTAGCGGACGTAGTTTCTAACTATACATATTCAAACCCTTCCAAAGATCATCTGTACTTTATAGTTGCGGATGATCTTTGCTTTTGCCCCCATCTACTCGTAACTATAATGTAGCTTATCTCTTTATTTAGTATTAACTTAGTTAGTATAAAACACTTATGCTGAATGTAGTGTATTACTACAAAGATGATTTAAGTATAGACTATAGTTTGTAAGCGTACAGGCATATCCCGGGCCTGGATTGCCGGGTATAGTTTCCGAAACGAATGGCTTATGCTACAAGATCCCGCTCCAATTCAGCTTACATTTCTGGGTGGTGCCGGCACAGTTACCGGTTCTAAGATCCTTCTAAAAACAGCTAAAAACCAGATCCTCATTGATTGCGGCCTTTTCCAGGGGCTAAAACAGCTGCGACTTTTAAACTGGCAGAAGCCTGCTATAAAACTGGAAGAGCTGGATGCCATCATCCTCACACACGGACACCTGGACCATTGTGGTTACCTGCCGGTGCTTGTAAAAAACGGTTTCGACGGACCAATTTACGCTACAGAACCAACCCGCGATGTAACCCGCATTATCCTGAACGACAGTGCCCGCATACAAATGGAAGATGCTGAAGAAGCAAACCGCGGCGGCTACTCCATCCACCATCCGGCCAAACCGCTTTACAACCTCGACGATGTTGCACGCACCATGCCTTTGTTCGACACACATAACTATGGCGAATGGGTGATCATAAACGAAGACTTTAAGTTTTGTTTCCGGAACAGCGGCCACATACTTGGCTCAGCTATAGTTGAGTTGAAGTGTCAGGGCCGTACATTCCTTTTTTCGGGAGATATCGGGCAGCGCCAGCCTTTGTTAATGGACCCACCGGTAAGGCTTCGTGAAGCAGATTATGTGATCATGGAATCTACTTACGGCGACAGGCTGCATAGCGAAATCTCGCCTTACACCGAGCTTACAGAAGTAGTGAACCATACTTACGACAAAGGAGGCGTGCTGGTCATTCCAAGTTTTGCCGTGGAGCGTGCCCAGGAGTTGCTTTTGCTCCTTAACACGCTTAAAGAAGACAAGAGCATCCCGCCAATTCCTGTTTACCTCGATACACCGATGGGCATTGATGTATCGGACTTGTACCTGCATTACCATGATTGGCATAACTTAACCCGTGCCGAGTGCGAAACCATGATGCGAAACGTCCACATCATCCGCAAATTTGAACACACGCAACATGTACTGGATACACATGGCCCTAAGATCGTGATTGCGGGTAGCGGCATGGTGACCGGCGGTCGTGTGTTGTATTACCTGGAGCGTTTGCTTGGCGATTCTAAAAATACAGTGTTGCTGGTAGGTTTTCAGGCGCCTGGTACACGAGGCAGTTTGCTTAGCAGCGGAGCAGATGAACTGAAGATACACGGTGCATACTATAAAGTTCGGGCTGAGGTTCGGCAGATAAGCTCGATGTCGGCACATGGCGACCGGGATGACCTGCTCTGGTGGCTGCAGAGTTTTAAACACACACCGCTGCAGGTTTTCCTGAACCATGGCGAGGCACAGGCCAGCGAAGCTCTGCGCATGGAAATTAAAGATAAGCTAAAATTCCCGGTAACTATAGCCCAGATGGGAGAAACCTATTATTTATAGGTCTAACTATAGCTAAGTTACTTTACAAACAAGCGTTTATCAAACTCAAAGGGCTCTATGCCAACTATAGTTACTTTCGGAAAATCGGGGTGGCGTGGGTTTACGAGATAATTGCAGGTGCCCTGCACTGCTGCTGAAGGTACTTTCAGCACAAGTTTTTCATGTTCAACTATAAACTCATCGCCGATAACCTGTGTGGCATTACTATGCGGGAAAGATTTCCAGTCAGTAGGTAGTTTCGCTTCGGACAGTTCAGTTATCCCGATATCATCCGGAATTTGTATCTGGATAAGCTGGTAATCGAAGGGTACAATCCCGAGGGGCATGTGTACGGCAACTTCTACAGTGCAAAGCGCAATAGAATCGCTGGTGTAAAGCATAGGCGTTCCTTTGCTGTTCCAGCGGCCGCCAGCCAGCTCCGCCCCTTTTCCCGACAGGTCTTTTGCAAACCTGGCGCGGCTCAAGCGGTATACGATCATGCCAGTACGCCGTGCTCTATACGGGTAAGCTCATCGCGCAGCATGCCTATGCCAAAAGTGCTGTCCAGCAGTTCTTTCGGTTTGATGCCACCTAACGCTACATTCTTAGCTTCCAGCCAGGCATCAAAATTAGCCTGATCACCGAACACCTCCACTCCTTTATTATAAACCAGCGTTATTTCCAGTATCTTTTCAGAGTGCAGCGGATCAAAAGTGCGTTTCTCTTTTTTATAACGCTGAAAAGTGCGTTCCGACAAATGGAGGTAATTAGACCACTCGCTTATACTAAAAGGACTTTTGTCGGCAATCGTTTGGAAAGAGGCATACTTGATACCTTCGCGCACCGTGCTGATGAGCATGAAAATATCCCGGTCATCGATCAGGCTATAGTTTAAAGTAGTAAGTGCGTGTGCCATAGGTAAAGCTTTTGTCAAATATACGAAACTTGTCGATAATTAATCGACATTTGTCGCAAGTATTTTTATTGGCTTAAGGTGCAGAGTTAAACTATAGTTATCGTTACCTCTAACAGCCTGATTTGCTAAATCAACTATAAACTTCTATTTTTAATGCAGGAGTTTTAACCGGCTCAACAAAATCAACCTAACCCGTTTATGAAGAAGTTACTTTATACTATAGCTGCCTGCTTACTGGCCGCTACCATTACCTTTGCTCAGGATGCCACCGAAAAGCCAGCCCCCAAAGTGCTGCCAATGTTTGGTAAAGTAGTAAAAACAGAGGCGCAACAGTTACAAGACGAGAAATTTCTGAGCAGCTGCGACAAAAACTTTACAACCCGCACCGAGGCCAGCAACTTTTTTATGGAGCGCGGCTGGGAATACCTGAACGAAGGCCAGACCGATACGGCTATGTACCGCTTTAACCTGGCCTGGCTCCTGAACCCGGATAACGCCGATGCACACTGGGCTTTCGGGTTAGTAACAGTTGCTAAAGGTAACCCTGAAGAAGCGGTTGGTTATTACGAAAAAGCACTTGCGCTTAAACCGAAGAATTCCCTGCTCCTCTCCGACCTGGCAACCTGCTACATAGCCATGTATGAGCTGAAACCGAAAAACAAATCACTTAAGAAAGCGGCAACTTACGTAGAGCAGTCCATGGCTGCAGATGCCCAGAATGCATTTGCTTACTTTACCATGTCTAAAGTAAAGTTTTTTAACAAAGACTATAGCGAGGCCTGGACCTACCTGCACAAGGGCCGCGAACTGAACATGGCTGCCGTAGATTATACTTATCTGCTACAGTTAACCGATAAAATGGCTGATCCTAAAGGTTTCTATAAGAACGAAACAGCCGTTCAGCCGGAATAATCAAACTATAACTTCTTATATGAAAAGGCACCTGATGAGGGTGCTTTTTTTATTTAAAAATTGGGGTAAATCCTTCTCGGGCCGCCTGTTACTATCTATAATTTACTATATTTGTTCAGTTACCTGTTTGTAATTTATAGTTCTGATCATATGAAAAAGAAAATTGTACGCGCTTCTGTTCTTGTGTTGGCGGCAACGATGTCTTTGTCGTCGTGTGTGGTTTCTAAAAAGAAATACGACGACCTGATGGCCCGTAAAAATGCCCTGGAAGTAGACAAAGCCAGCCTGGAAGAACAAAAGAGTACTCTGGAAGAAGAAAAAGCATCGCTGGAGAACCAGAAAGCCCAACTGGAGCAGGAACGTGCAGACCTGGAAAAGCAGAAAGCAGAATACCAGGCAAGTTTGCAGCAGGCTCTGAAAGAAGGTAAAACGCTTGGCGAGAACCTGAACATGAGCAAGTCGCAGATAGATAAGCTTAGCGCCGACCTGAAAGCCCGTGAGCAGAAACTGGCTGAACTGCAGCGCATACTCGATGAGAAAGAGAAAGCCGTGAAGAACCTTCGTGCCCGCGTAAGCAATGCCCTGCTTGGCTTCAACGACAAAGACCTGACCGTGCAGGTGCGCAATGGTAAAGTATATATATCGCTGGCAGAGCAGTTGTTGTTTAACTCAGGCTCTACCAAAGTGGACCCGAAAGGTGTTGAAGCCCTGAAAAAACTGGCACAGGTACTGAAAGAGCAGCAGGATGTGAATGTTGTAGTAGAAGGCCATACCGATGATGTTCCGATTGCAAGAGGCACTGTTGGCATGCAGGACAACTGGGATTTGAGCGTACTTCGCGCTACTGAAATTACGCGTATCCTGACACAATCGGGGGTTGCGCCAGAGCGTGTAACGCCATCCGGCCGTTCGCTTTACGTTCCGTTAGAGGATGCCAAAACAAAGGAAGCACGTCAGAAAAACCGCCGTACCGAAATTATTCTTACTCCTAAGTTAGATGAGCTATTCCAGATCCTGGAGTCTGCCTGATAAGGTTTGAGGTTAAAACGTTTTGAAAACAGCCAGCTTTCTAAGAGAGCTGGCTGTTTTGTTTTATAGTGTCTATAGTTGACTGTTCATTTGTCATCCCGAGCGTCAGCCGAGAGATCTTATGTGTCATATAATTGAAAGACCTAGCAGTATGCGCAGCTCTTGCTAGTCGAAGATCCCGGCCTTGTTCCGGGGCGTCTAATGTTCTATAGTTGAATCGACTTTCAACTTGAACCAAGTTATAGTTTCAAATTACCTCCAATCCTGGGAGCTTTACTTACCTATAGTTTCAATCCAGCTTTGGTGCCCTCACGGCCGGGAGGCCCCGTCTTCGGGCATCGCGCTGTTGATTTGAAGCTACCCTCTTACCTCGGGTTGGCTGCGCCACCGCAACAAATCAAAGGCGCTCAACCCAAAGACTGAGAAGTTTCTCATATTAACCGCTAAACTATAGTTAGAACCGGTGAGCTTCGACATTTATCGTGGTCATAGTTCCGTAGGGACAGGTCGCGACCTGTCCGTGCTATACCGTCAACAATAGAACTTTAGATAATAAAATGGCAGTAGCAGAGAGTGTCCCCTTGAGGGGACTATAGGGGTGTTTAAAAGTCAACTTTAAAACTATAACTCAGTAGTAACCTCAACAGGCACAGTTGCAACTGGCAGGAATCTATTAAACAAAGGAAGGAAACTGAAATACAACGTAAAACCGACCGGCAAAGACAGAATAGACCAGGCAGCTATGCCGGCCAGGTTCGCAACCCATAGTGTGCCCAGCGCTCCTACCCAATCCATCCGGAACATATCCATCATCTCATCTATAGTAAGCCGAAACTCTGACATCCCGAATAAGAAAATACCCAGCTTGATAAATGGAATAACCAGCAAAATCTGGAGTGGCTGAACCAGGTAACTGATCAATACAGTTGCAGCAATATTTAACCTGAAACGTGCAGCTAAAGCTGTACCCAGTATAGTTGTAACACCTAGAGCGGGAATAATGCCGACAACAGAACCAACAGCAACCGTAGCAGCCAGCTTTCGGGGCGACATGCCTTGCTTTAGAATGTTTAGGATGGGTTGAACTATTCTGCGTCTGAAAAAGTCTTTCACGGTGAAAAGCAGCTGCTGCCGGTTAAAAAATAAAGTAACGGTATTGGTAAGTGATTTAGTTTACGGCAGTTGCTCGATAATTGGATAAACTGGCAAATGTTCTTCGCAAAATTACTCTTTCATACCCAAAAACCACGAAAGTAACCTGTAGCAGGTGCAATTAAGTCCAGAATTTATAGTAGCATCAAGCCACAACCTAATTAAAATATCTTAAGAATCAGTGGTACAACAATTATTTTAACTGAACACTAAACCATTTGCTCACTGCCCTGTCTAAACCTCACAATAACCCCACACAAAACTTATAAATGAGAAAGTTTTTACTCACGCTGGTACTTCTTTTTACCATCGTAGGAGCATTTGCTCAAAGTGCATCTATTACAGGCGCTATTAAAAGTGGCCAGGATAATTCGGCATTGCCTGGTGCCAGCGTACTGCTGGTCAACAGCGCTACTGCTGCCACAGTGGCTTCTATTACCGATGTGGAAGGTAACTTCCGGTTCGAGCGCGTAGCTACCGGCGACTATACCATAAAAGTGAACTACCTTGGTTTTAAGCCATTCAGCAGAAATGTGAAGATGGAAGGCAAGGCCATAAGCCTGGGTGCCTTAACCCTTGAGGAAGCCTCAACAGCCATTGGCGAAGTAGAAATAGTAGGCCGTGCCCCACTGGGCGAACAAAAAGGCGATACTGCCCAGTTTAATGCGAAAGCATTTAAAACTGCACCAGATGCCAGCGCTGAAGAACTGGTAACCAAAATGCCGGGCGTAACTATACAGGATGGTAAAATTCAGGCGCAGGGCGAAGAAGTAAAGCAGGTCATGATAGATGGCAAGCGCTACACCGGCGAGGACGTGAGCTCAGCTGTTCGTAATATCTCTGCAGATATGATAGAGAGTGTGCAGGTATTTGATGGCCAAAGCGATCGTGCTGCTTTTAGCGGATTTGATGATGGAAACCGTGTAAAGACCCTGAACTTTACTACTAAAAAAGATCGCCGTCAGGGCTATATGGGCAAGATATCAGCTGGTTACGGTACCGACGAACGATACATGGTTGGTGCAGCTATTAACTACTATAACGGCCCAAGACGCGTAACTATAACAGGCCTTACCAACAACATTAACATGTCTGATTTCTCGGTAGGCGAAACTCCGGGAGGTGGCATGCGTGGACGCAGAGGCCGTTGGGGCGCTGCACCAAGTGGCATAAGTACCACAAATATGTTCAGCATTAATTTTAACGATATGCTGGGCAAGAAAATAGAAGTAAGCGGTAACTATAACTACTCTAATTCTGACAATAGCAACGACCAGTACCGTTTCCGCGATTTCGTGAACACTGACACTACTTACCTGGAGAACAGCCTTGATAACGAAATAGACGACAGTCACCGTTTTAACCTGCGCTTCCAGTATAACATCAACGAGAACAACCGCCTGCTGGTAACGCCAAGCATTACAGTTCAGCACTCAGATGCTTTAAACAACATCAGCGCCTATACCATTGATAATGCGGAGACCGCACAGGAAGAAACCCTGACTCAATCGTTAAGCCGTAACAGGAACGACAACCAGAATATCATCTTTAACAATAACATACTTTATTCTCACCGTTTCGGAGATTCTGGCCGCATCCTTACCACCAACTTCAGTACAGGGTATAACACCACTGATGGTGAGACTTATCAGCTGGAGGACACAGACAACTTGACCGACCCAACCGAAGATGTGAACCGTAACCAGTTCATAAAGCTTGACAGAGAAAACCTGACGTGGAGCGGTAACGTGGATTATTCGCAGCGTTTGGGCGAAAACTCAAGACTGCAACTGGAGTACAACATAGGCAACCAGGCCAATGACTCTGACAGAAGAACTTACGACTTTATTGAAAGCGACGGTCAGTATGACAATAAAGCTAACACACCGCTGAGCAATTCATTTAAAAGCGATTACCTGTCGCAGACGTTTGGCCCAAGCTACCAGTACCGCACCGAGAAAACAAGATTCCAGGCAGATTTGCGCTACCAGATCGCCTCTTTACAGAGTGATGTTTCTTACCCGAAACCATATTCGTTAAAGCGCGAATTCAATACTGTACTTCCATCGGCGCAGTTCGAGTACAAGTTCTCAGAAGCAAGTAACCTGAGCATCAATTTCAGATCAAACACCAACGTGCCATCGGTAACAGACCTGCAGCAGGTACTGGATATTTCGAGACCAACGCAGCTAAGAATCGGTAACCCTGCCCTTGACCAGGATTACCAGAACAGGATCAATATCCGTTACCGTAACTTCAATGCTGAAACCAACCGCGTATTCTTTGTAGGTATGTTTGGTACCATCACCCAGGATTATGTAGCCAGCAGCGTTTACACCAGGGATATTCCGGCCGCTTTTGTAGAAGGATACGACCCACAGCCTGGTGCCCGTTTAACGCGCCCTGTAAACATGGATGGCTACTATAATGTGCGCTCGTTCATGAACTATGGCCAGCCGCTTAACTTTATCAGCTCTAACTTTAACATGTTCGGTATGGTAGGTTATGAGCGCAAACCGGGTATGCTGGATGAGGAAGTGAACTATGCCAATACAACCAATTTAGGTGCCGGTATTAACATCAGCAGTAACATCAGCGAGAAGGTTGATTTCACGATCTCGTCGCACTCCAACTATAACATCGTAAAAAACACGTTGCTAACACAGAACAACAACTATTTTACCCAAAACACCAACCTGCGCTACAACTGGATCTTACTGAAAGGCCTGGTTTACCGCACCGAACTGAACCACGTGTACAATTCCGGTTTATCGAAGGGTGTAGATCCGAGCTATGTACTTTGGAACATGAGCCTTGGCAAGAAGGTGTTCAAGAACCAGCAAGGCGAGATCAGCTTTAGCGTGAACGACGTACTTGGCCAGAACGTAAGTGTGCAGCGTAACATCCAGACTGACTATATTGAGGATGTGCAGTCTACGGTGTTGCAGCGCTTCTTTATGGTTACATTCACTTACAACCTGAAGAAATTTGCAAGCGGTTCAGCTCCTGAAGAAAACAATAACCGTGGCTGGGGTCCGGGCATGCGCCGCGGCCACTAACAGCAACTATAGCTATCAAACAAACTTACAAAAGCCTGCACATATTGCAGGCTTTTTTCATTTACAACTATAGACTAAGTGCCTGTAATTTAAATTGTTTCTTAGTACTAAACTTCTGAACTTAATATACTAAAGTCTCACTAACCAATTATATCTATGAACGAAGCTCATCTGCACATCACACTAAACCACTTCCCTATTATAGGCAGTATTTTAGGAATTGCCATACTGACAGCAGGCATGTTCTTTAAAAGTCGAGATACCGTCCGGACTGCACTTGTAGTGCTAATCATCAGCGCCATAGTTGCCATCCCCACTTACCTGACTGGCGAAGCTGCAGAAGAAACCGTTGAGCACATGGCAGGCATAAGTGAAGACCTGATTCATGAGCATGAAGAACAGGCCGAACTATACATCTGGCTTATAGTTGGGCTCGGTGTTTTGGCAGCTATCTCCTTTTTCGCTGACATTAAACAACTGGCCATGCGCAAGACGCTGTTTATTTTAACTATAGTGCTTGGCCTTGTCTCTATCTTCTTTGCAAGGCAGGTTGGCACGTCCGGCGGCGAAATAAACCACCCTGAAATACGATCTGATTTTGTGCCTGCTGCAGATGACCATGACTAAACTATAGTTAATAGTTGCTGAAAACAACAAAGCCCTGCTAACTATAGTTGCAGGGCTTTGTTGTTCTAATCGTGGAAGGTATTTATAGTTTAGATTACTGTACTTACAACCTTTCTTTTGGCCGGAATGCTGTAAAGTATAAGCCCACCCATGATCAGGAGCATTCCCACATTTCCTACCAGGTTTGGCCAGGCTATGCCGAGCAGCAACACCTCTCCTATCACCGTTGCCAAAATCTCTACAGACTGTGTCGCCTCTACGGCTGCCAGCGCGGCGCTGTCGGTTCGTGCCATATGGGTAGCTTGAAAGAATAAAATAGTGCCGATCACACCCGAGAAAATGGCGATCAGGAAAACACCGATCAAATGATCTTCGTCGGGTAAGCCTGCCTCACCATGCCCAAAGATCATTAACAGAATTAATACCGGCAAACTGCCAATGGCCGTACCTGCAACACGCTGCATGGCATTCAGTTTATAGTTGTGTTCCTCTACAATAAGTAGCAGTTTACGGTTTGCCAGCGGCCAGATAATGGCTGCCAGTATTACAAACGCTACGCAATTTAAAACCTGTGCATCTGAGTAATTGCCTTCTTTCTGGCTCCACTGCATCAGCGCAATGCCGACCAGAATAAGGATAGATAACAGCAGCGCCCGCACCGGTATTTTAGCCCGGCCATCTTTATACAAAAAAGGCGATAGCAAGATGCCGGCAACTATAGTAAACTGGAAAACACCGGCAATAAGCCAGCCGGGTCCAAAAGAAGCCGCTGCTGTAAGTAGAACATACACCAACCCAAACCATATGCTTCCCCAGAAGATCCAGACCTTAGGTTGCTTTTTAAGGATGTGTAGTAAGGGTGTCAGCTGATTTTTATACTGTAAGATGACAAGCAGTATGAGCAGCATTATGAGTGTCCGTAACGCCACGGTCCAGGCCCAGTGCCCATCAGCAGCAGAAATAAAGCTGTTCATGACATAAGTGGAGCAAAAGAAAACCGATGCCACCAACCCAATACCAATCGCTTTCAATTTTTGATTTGCTTCCATAGTTGTAGTTTCTGTTTATGTAAAATTACAACCGGAGCCGATGAACATTACGGCACTTTAAACATCAGGTATGGTACTTTCGGAACCACTCGCTCTGAACTGCATAGGTGTAGTGCCTGCCCAGCGCTTAAAGAACCGCACGAAATAAGAATCATCTTCAAACCCCAGCTGGTAGCCAATTTCCTTAACCGACAGGCTACTGAAGTACAACAGGCGCTTACTTTCAAGAAGCAAACGTGCATTCTGCATATCGGCTACGGTAGTTTGTAAGTACTGCCGGCAAAGGCTGTTCAGGTGTTTGGGCGTAATGTCTAAAGCGTCGGCATAAAAGGAAATGGGCTTATGCTGCACATAGTTCTCTTCTACAAGTCCGCTAAGTTTAAAGAGTCTTTCGCTGTGCCGGGCCGGTGTTAGTTTAGATATCTCGACATGGCACTCGCGCAGCACATAGTTAAGCAGGATGAACAGGTAGCGCGACAGAATGGCCTGGCTGGGAACAGGTTGCTGTAGTTCTAAAGTGATGAGCTCAGTTAATTGCAGAAACAGCCGCTGAAAACTTGCATCCAAATCCAGGTACGGGTGCTGGTATACTGCGCCAAAAAGTACCAGGGCATCGTGAGCTGTGATGCCTGTTGTTTGTAAAAAAGCTTCTGAAAAGAAAACAAGCACACCCCGCTCCTGCAGCGACTTCCGCTGATGTGCCTGCCCCTGGCCGATCAGGAACAGCCTGCCTGCCACCATCTCATACCTCCGGAAATCGATCAGGTTATCGCCGCCCTTAGTTTCCTGCACAAATACAAGTTGGTAGGCATCGTGGCGGTGCGGCACTTCCGACAGTTCGCTTACAAATGCTTCTAGTGGCATAACAACTATATCGCGCTCAAAAAGGAGCCCTTGTGTTGGTAGGCTATAGTCTGTTTGTTTCTTCATTAAATATTGATGCAGGACAATGCTAAACTATAAAGAAAGCTACAATTAAACTATCCATGCTAAACTGGCTGATTTTAACACAACAACTTTCATGCTTTACTAAAAAGCTGTGCTTGGTTTTACAATACATATCTTACTATTTTGTAATTTAGTATACTAATTATCCTAAAAATTCAACCTCTACACTTAATACATAAAACTATGTTCCTGAAAGAGTTTCCGGATTATACCTGGCTGAAACAGCAGGCTGAGAAAGCCTTCAGCGAACGACTTGATATGAAGGGAACCAGGCTGGAGAAAGAAGGCTGGCCGGTTGTGATACTGAATGCCCGAACTACCTACTGCCACCGCCCTGATCTTAAAGGCCCCTTTTCTATATTCACGAACATAAGCGGCAGTTCTACGGTGCAGGCTGGCAACAAAAGGGTTAATGTTTCTGAGGACACCTTTTTTATTACCAACCGGGCACAATACTATACTCTTGATGTTGAAAGCGATACGCCTGCAGAAACTTTTAACCTGCATCTGGGCCAGGATGTATGGGAAGATTATACATACACCTGCACCACTACAGATCTGCAATTGCTTGATAACACGGATCATACACAGTACATGACCTTAGCTGAATTTCCGAACCTGCTTCAGACAAAAGTCAAAACTATAAGCCAGGCGCTCGCTCAAATCTACTCACTTTCAAAAAACCCGGATCACACAAAACTGCAGTTAGATGAACTGTTGGCACTCTTATTTAAAGCGTTGGCGGAGCAGAAACATGAATTACACAAAGCCATACAACGTATTCCGCAGGCAAAGCAAAGCACAAAAGCAGAACTACACAAACGCATAACTATAGCCACTGATTTTATACTTTCTAACACCACACACCACACAACGTTAGAAGAACTGGCGGATATGGCCTGCCTGTCTAAGTTTCATTTTCTGCGCACTTTTACCAGCATTTACCGCACCACGCCACACCAGTTTATACTGCAGCAAAAAATACAAAGGGCGCAACGCCTACTGCAGAAAACAAGAGTAACTATAGGCGAAGCAGGCATATTAGCTGGTTTTGATGATGTATCAGTTTTCAGCAGAACTTTTAAAAAGCACACAGGCTACACACCACAGGCTTACCGGCTGCTTTTATAATTAGCAATTTTTGTCAAACGCCGGGTGTCGTTCAGGATTTAACTTTGCTTTAAACCAAAACATATTTCTATGGAAACCACCTATTTTCCCTTCGCTCAGGCAGGATTTATAGTTCTGACAGCTATTTGCGTCTTGCTTCTGCTCTGGGGCACGCATAAAACGTTTATCCGGATGGGCTATACCACTGCCCTTGCCACCAAACGTACAGCTATAGTAGGAGGTATACTTATAGCATGGCTGGCAGTAGCCAGTTTCCTTTCCCTGGCCGGCATAACACGAGATTTTTCAGGAACGCCTCCTAAGTTCTTTATCATCATTATTATTCCATTAGTAGCCATTCTCACACTCACTTTCCATCCAAAGTACAGGGAGTTTATTAAACATGTGCCCGCTTCGTGGCTCATGTACATCCAGGTTTTCAGGGTGCCGGTAGAGATCTTTTTATGGTGGCAGTTCCTGGATGGGCTTACGCCTGTACAAATGACCTTTGAAGGCCGCAACATGGATGTATTAACGGGTATTACAGCTCCGTTATTTGCATGGATATGCTACGGACAAGGCAGGAGACTTTTGAAGCTGGCCTTAGCCTGGAACATAGCTGGTATGGTGCTTTTACTAAACATTGTGATTACGGCTATACTTTCGGCTCCGGTGCCTTTCCGGGTATTTATGAACGAGCCGGCCAATACACTTGTAGCTGAATTTCCTATAGTCTTTTTGCCTGCATTTCTGGTTCCGTTAGCTTATTCAATGCACTTTTTCTTTTTCCGTAAAGCGTACTTGCAGCAAACCTCCAGCACAAGAGATACAACTATAGCTAAAGCCACCTTATAGTTTAGGGTAACATTGTCTGCTAAATAGCTAAATCAACTATAGGTTCGTACCTTTGCAGCTTATTCTAAAAATTATGGCTACCACTTTCCAGGACCTGAAACTAAGCTCCACTATTCTGCAGAACCTGCAGGACCTTAACTATACCTCGCCTACTCCTATCCAGCTCAGCGCAATACCGTTGCTGTTAAACGGGCAGGATGTGGCCGCACAGGCAGAAACCGGAAGTGGTAAAACGGCAGCTTTTGGTTTACCCATCATTCAGCAGGTAAATCCGGAGCAACAACAGATACAAGCCCTGATTCTGGTGCCAACGCGCGAACTTGCCTTGCAGGTGCGCCAGGAGCTTAAGCAATACGCTAAAAATATCCCGAATTTAAAGATCAGTGCCTTTTATGGGGGGCATTCCTTTTCGCAGGAACGCGCTTCGCTTGCACATCCTCCGCAAATTGCAGTAGCAACTCCCGGCCGTTTAACAGATCACCTGTTCCGGAAAACACTGGACCTGGGTACGGTAAAACAACTGGTACTGGACGAAGCCGACAAACTGCTGGAAATGGGCTTTGAAGAAGAGATAGACCAGATCATGGAGGCTATTCCGGCTAAACGACAGGCAATTTTGTTTTCGGCAACTATGCCGCAGGATGTTCAGGACCTGATCAAAGAATCGCTGAAGAATCCCCAGTTTGTAAAAGCATCGGCCAATGCCATACCTGAACAACTGAAACTGATCGGTGTAAAGGTGGAGCAGTCCCAGAAACAGGATGTAGTAGTTAGCCTTCTGAAAACGATAGATGCCGGGGGTACCGTAGTTTTCTGTAATACCCGCGCCGCCGCCGACGAACTGGCCCACGCTTTAAAAGCGGAAGGCATTGCGGCACGCCCTTTACATGGAGGCATGGAGCAACCCGACCGCGATAAAATGATGACGCTTTTCCGCAACGGAACGACACAGGTTCTGGTAGCCACAGACCTTGCTGCCCGCGGATTGGATATTGCCCTGCTCGAAACTATAGTTCATTATGAATTGCCTGACGATGTAGCCGCTTATCAGCACCGGAGTGGCAGAACGGGTCGTGCCGGTAAAAAAGGGACAGTTTACACGTTAGCTACACAACGCGACGAAAGAAAACTCCGCGACTGGGACCAGGTACGTATGGATAACTGGCTGAAAGCTGATGATCTGCTTAAAAAAGCTACTACTGCTGAGCCTACAATGCAGACTTCAGCTTTCGCAACTATAACTATAAATGCAGGCCGGAAAGACAAGATAAGCCCACGCGATATAGTTGGCGCCATTATCGCTGAAACTGGTTTAACATCTGCAGAGATCGGTAAGATTGAAGTGCAGGACAGGGCAAGCTTTATTGCAGTACCTGAAAAGCAGGCGCAAACTATCGCTGAGAAACTGAATAACGGTAAGATTAAAGGCCGAAAGTTCAGGGTGCACCTGGTAAAATAAACTATAGTTACAAGCTTAACGTGCTGTCACTTAACTATAGTTAGCTAATTTCCTTAGCAAAACCATAGCGTAAAATGCTAAAAAAGTTTACCTTTACCTTCTATGGAGATGATAGTTGGAATAGCCGCTTTTTTAGCAGGACTTATAGTTGCTTACCTTTTTCTGAAAGGTAAACAGAGTGCTTTGCAGCAAAGCGTAAACCAGGCTGCAATATCACAAGGGGTATTGGAAGGCCAGGCTAAACTGAAAGCTGAAGAAGCAGAACAACTGAAGGCACAGCTTCGCGAAACACAGACCGAGATACTGGATCTTACCAACGCCCTTACTAAAGCCGAAACCGACTACGATTACCTGAACAAACGACTGCAGGACCAGAATAACGAACTGGAACAGCTACGCGAGAAATTCCTGCAGCAGTTTACCAGCATATCAAACCAGGTGCTGATGAACAATGCCGAGCACTTCAAAAAAGCTTCTGCCGAAAACCTGGAGCAGATCCTTTCTCCGCTTAAAGACCGCATAAAAGAGTTTGAAGCCAAAGTTGATGCTACCTACGAGAAAACTCTGAAAGACAGCATCACTTTAAAGGAACAGATTACACAAATGGCGGCGCTCAACCAGCAAATGAGTCTGGATGCCCTGAACCTGACAAAGGCCCTGAAAGGCGAAAGCAAAACGCAGGGTAACTGGGGAGAATACCTGCTGGAAAGTTTGCTGGAGAAATCCGGGTTGCGCAAAGGGGTGCATTATGAGCGCGAAGAAGTACTGCAGAACGACGAAAGTAAAGTATACCGCCCGGATGTTATCATTCGCCTGCCCGACAACAAACACCTGATCATAGACTCTAAAATGTCGCTGGTGGCGTATGAGGCGTATTGTAGCTGCGAAGAAGATACACAGCAGGAAGTTTATCTGCGCGGTCACATCAACTCGGTTCGCACGCACTTCGCTGACCTTGGCCGTAAAAGCTATCATCGCCTGAACGGTATCAACTCCCCTGATTTTGTGCTGATGTACATCCCGATAGAGCCTGCTTTTAACCTGGCTGTACAACACGACCGTGACCTGTTTACGGATGCCTTTGATAAGAACATTGTGTTGGTAACAACCTCTACATTACTGGCTACTCTGCGTACAGTGGCCGGCGTTTGGCGCCAGGAAGACCAGAAACGAAATGTAATAAAGATAGCCGAGGAAAGCGGTAAACTATATGACAAGTTTGTAGGCTTCGTAGATGATCTGAAAACTATAGGCAGGCACATTGAGCAAAGCCAGTCGGCGTACGGGTTGGCTATGAACAAACTGACCGAAGGCAAAGGCAATCTCATCCGTAAAGTAGAACTGCTGAAAGAATTGGGTGCCAAAACCAGCAAAACTATTGACGAAGGCATCTTATTAGAGTCACAGGTTACGGAAGACCGATGTGAAGTAAAACTATAGTTGTGCAGGACTCAGTAACTACAACACGAACTACTAAACTATAACAACTGTAGTTTTTTCAGCAGGTCGGTTTAGCAGAGTAATAAACAAGCGCAGCTTTAATAGCTGCGTTTTCTGTTTTCGCTGTAACCAAAGTGTAGCAATTGCTTATACCCACCTAAATCAGTATCTTAGTAAGATAACCTCGAACTCAATTATGAAAAAAATCATTTTTACGGGTTTAACAGCAGCCATCCTTTTCTCCTGCTCCAGCCCTAAATCAGAAACTGCAGAAAACATCGAAACCACTGAACTGTCTTCTGTGCAACAGGAAGCGCAGGCTTTTCTGGATGAATACTCTAAAACCTACCAGGATCTTTACACAAAATCTGCAGAAGCGGAATGGGCATCTAACACCCGGATTGTAGAAGGCGACTCGACCAACGCAGTCAATACGCGTCGTGCGAACGAAGCATTTGCTGCTTTTACCGGCAGCGTGGAGAACATAGAACAGGCACGAAAATTCCTTTCTCAAAAAGACAAGCTCTCTCCTATCCAAGTGAAGCAACTCGATGCCATTTTATATGCGGGAGCCAATAATCCGCAAATTATTCCGGATGTGGTAAAAGCCCGCATTAAGGCTGAGACAGAACAGACCGAGAAACTATATGGGTTTGATTACCGCATCTATGAAAAGTCTGTTACCACGAACGATATCGACAACATACTTAAAACTGAAACAGACCTTAAGAAACGCCTGGCTGCCTGGAATGCCAGTAAAGAGGTTGGACCGGGTCTGAAAACCGGGTTGCTGAATCTACGGGAACTTCGCAATAAGACCGTTCAAAGCTTAGGTTACGACGATTACTTTACTTACCAAGCATCGGATTATGGCATGACCCGCGAAGAGATGATGGCCATGATGCAGCAGATCAACAAAGAGTTGCTACCATTGTACCGTGAGTTGCATACCTATGCCCGCTACGAACTAGCCAAGAAATATGGTGCTAAAGAAGTTCCTGATTACCTGCCTGCACACTGGCTTCCAAACCGCTGGGGCCAGGACTGGAGCCCGATGGTGGAAGTAAAAGGCATTGACCTTGATGGTGCCCTGAAAGCAAAAGGTGATAAATGGTTAGTAGAGCAGGCAGAACGCTTTTACGTAAGCCTTGGCTTTGAGGAGTTACCGGAATCTTTCTACACGAAATCGAGCTTATACCCGCTGCCACCAAATGCTAACTATAAAAAGAACAACCATGCCTCGGCCTGGCATATGGACCTGGACAAAGATGTGCGAAGCCTGATGAGCGTGGAGCCAAACTCAGAGTGGTATGAAACAACCCACCACGAACTTGGCCACATTTATTACTATATGAGCTACACCAATCCGGATGTGCCGGTGTTGCTGCGAGGTGGTGCCAACCGTGCCTACCACGAAGCTATTGGTAGCTTAATGGGATTAGCGGCTATGCAGAAACCTTTCCTGGCAGAGCTGAACCTGATAGAAAAAGATGCGAAGACAGACGAGGTACAGACCCTATTAAAAGAAGCGCTGAGTTACGTAACGTTCATTCCTTTTGCTGCAGGTGTAATGAGTGAGTGGGAACATGACTTTTATGCGAAAAACCTGCCTGCCGACCAACTAAACAAGCGCTGGTGGGATCTGGCTAAAAAGTACCAGGGAATTGTGCCACCTGCAACGCGTGGCGAGAACTACCTGGACCCTGCTACCAAAACACACATTAACGATGATGCCGCCCAGTACTACGACTATGCCATGAGTTATGTAATCCTGTTCCAATTGCACGACCATATTGCCAAGAATATACTGAAACAGGACCCACGGGCAACAAACTACTATGGCAACAAAGAAGTGGGCAAATTCCTGAACGATATTATGTACCCAGGCGCCTCAGTTGACTGGAGACAGATGTTGAAGGAGAAAACTGGTAAAGAGCTAAACGCAAGTGCAATGGTTGCTTACTTCCAGCCGCTAATGGATTACCTGAAGCAGCAGAACAAAGGCCGAAAGTACACAATATAGTTTCAACTGTAAACCAATAAAAAAAGCAGCGACAGGAAATTGTCGCTGCTTTTTTTGTGAGCTAAACTATAGTTTGTTTAAAACAGAAAGGGTAAACTAACTACTTGAGTAGCGTACTTTATAATCTAGTAATTAGCTTCAACAGCAGGTACATCTACCAAAATAAAGCTGGCTTTTGAAGTTGCATGAAACGAGATCAGTTCCTGCTCTAGCAACCTTACCTGGTCATTTTGCTCTAACTCAACCCCGTTAACTATAATATTACCCTCCAGTACATAAATCAGGCTTTTCCGGATCTTAAATGTCTGAAAGTTAAAATCTTTGCCCTGGCTGAAGTTACCGTAAAAAATAGTTGAATTTGAGTTTATAAAAACTACATCCTCTAACACTTTCTGGCCGGTTACTAAAGGTACAAACTCATCTTTGGTATCCATAAAGTCTACCTTCATGTGCTCGTACGATGGGGCAAGGCCACGCTTGTTTGGTAAAAACCATAGTTGCAGCAAATGCACGTCAGCTTCCGATTTGTTTGCCTCCGAATGCGTAATGCCGGTTCCGGATGTCATGCGCTGAACTTCACCGGCGTGTATTACCAGGTCGTTGCCTAAGCTATCAGTGTGTGTCAGTTCACCGTCCAGCACAATCGTTACAATTTCCATTTCAGTGTGCGGATGCGTCGGGAAACCAGAATCAGGGCTTACATAATCGTCGTTAAATACCCGCAACGGACCGAACTGCACATTAGCAGGATCATAATAGTCTGCGAACGAGAAAAGGTAATTTGAGCGGAGCCAGTCTCCTGTTCTTGCTTCGTGGCGCTCTGTTGCGCTTATCTGTTTTATCATCTTGCTTTAAAAGTATAGGTTTTGCATACTACACACTAAATTATACTTACTGTTAGCCTTTACGCATATTTATAGTTAGTTGTTAATAAAGCACACTTCTGATGCAATTTAGAACAGCAGACATAAAAAAATCCTGTACAGTTGCCTGCACAGGATTTCTATAGTTTCTATCTTTCAAAATCAGTTAATCTACCTTCTTCAACTTCTGCATTTCTTTCTGCAGATCCAGCACGATAGATGACAATTTATCAAGCGACAGGTCCGCTATCGGGAATGTAGAACTGATATAAGACCTTGCTTCCCATATTTCCAGGATATCTTCTACATGAAGTTCGTAAGGTGAGTAAACCGGGTTATCAGAATGCAGGCGGAGCACAGCAGTATCCTGTAGTTTATTATAGATTCGCTTAAACACAACACCTTCCTTCTGGCTTACAATGATACATGGCGTACCATCTTTTATAGTTTTCCAGTCTTCAACAAAACGGCCAACTATAACAGTACCTGATGTAATAGGCAGCATAGAATCACCATTGATCTCGAATGCCCGGAACGTTCCACTGTTACCAAGCATTGGTAACCTGAAACGAGGTAACTCTTCTATAAACTCCGGGTCTGCGTAACCATTCAGGTAACCGGCACTGGCTTTTAAAGGCACAAGCTCAATGTTTTCTTTATCATTGCCATCAACTGTTATAGCAAGTACACGCAGTTTACCTTCACCAGACTTCTGTGCAATACCTTGTCCTGTATTGTTTGACAAGTCTAATGTGATCAGATCATCCAGGGAAATCGAGAACAGGTTAGCAATATTTACCAGAGTGCTGAGTTTAGGCTCTGCCCTACCCTCTTCGTAAGCGCCTACCAACGAACGTTTTATATCAAGCTTTTCGGCAAGTTGTGCTTGCGTGTAACCAGCCTTCTTGCGCAGATATCTTAAATTTGATGTTACCATATCTCAAATATGCCAATGTTGTTAGCTTAAAACATGCTCTAATTATATATCAGAACAAATTATTAGTAAATGTATGCATTATTTTTAAACATTGCTAACAAGTTTAGCAATTAATTATTATGTACTTTTTTTAGTATTGCGATTTGTGTAATTAATAGCCTGTTATCAAGAACTTTCATATTTTTATCGCTTTTATTAGAATGATTATAGATATTCTTGATATCATCTGTAACTAAAATTTTGAATTAAGTGCAATTCTTACTTACCTTTAAAAACCGATAAACAAACTCACAACATATTGTTTATCAACTATAATAAAGCTAAACACTTAAACAGTGCATCGTTTAGGAAATATTCAAATATTAGGTTATTACTATTATTGAATATACAAACATCTTTAACACAACTTTAAAAGAACAACATAATACAAAATAACTGAAAAAGATAAGTACCCGAATAAAGTGTTCTACTTTTTGAACTATCTGAAGAAGACACCGGTTACGTATCAAATTCAAAAAGGTTACAGATTAAATTTCAACTTTTAGCCAAATTTTTTTCATGATGACTCACACCTTTAAGAAAGCCTTATCTATGGCGGTTCTGGCCTCAGCTGTTACCCTGACAAGCTGCCAGAAGGACGAACTAATGGAAGAACAGTTCGAGCAAAGCAACCCAACTTTCAGCGCTGTGCATGGCCAACCAATTGAGGGCCAATACATTGTTGTTATGAAAACTCCCGGAGAGGGGTTAAGCACTTCACGCTCTAAAGACCTGTCCACGAGCGAGCGCCAAACATTCAGAACTACACGTCAGCGTATACTGGATAACCTTAAAATTGATGCTTCGGCCGTTAAGGAAAAGTTTGATGGTACTGTAAACGGTTTCGCAGCTCAGTTAACCGACGAGCAGTTGGAGCAAGTAAAAGGTAACCCTGAAGTTGCTTATGTAGAGCAGGACAGAGTGATTACACTTGGTAAACCAACCTGGACTTCAGGAAGCAGCAAAGGAGGCAGAAAGAAAACTACTTCACCTGAACCTGCACCAGCACCTACTGAGCCGGCACCAACAGAACCTGCTCCTACCGAGCCAACTCCTGAACCAACTCCGGTTGTAACTGAGCCGGCACCAACTACTGGTACCTATAATTCTATAGTTCCTGTTGCAGGTGAGCTTGTGCCATGGAATATTGCACGTGTTGGTTACGGTGATGGTACTGGTAAAACTGCCTGGGTTATTGACTCTGGCATCGACACCAATCATCCTGATCTTAAAATAGACCTTAGCAGAAGCGCTTCATTTATTTATGGCGTTACGTCAGTTGAAGACGGTTACGGCCACGGAACTATAGTTGCAGGTATTATTGCAGCAAAAAACAATGGTTCTGGTATGATCGGTGTTGCATCTGGCGCTACTATAGTTGCCCTTCGTGTATTCGATGATGCAGGTGCTGGTACTATGTCTCGTGCTATATCTGCTGTTAACCACGTAATTAGTGTAGCCGCTCCTGGCGATGTAGTGAATATGAGCCTTGGTGGCGGTATTTCATCTACACTTGATAATGCTGTTAAAACTGCTGCTGCAAAAGGTATTATGTTTGCCATTGCTGCCGGTAACAGTGCTGTTGATTGCATTAATAACTCTCCTGCCCGCGTAGATGCTGTAAATGTATACACAGTATCTGCCATGGACCGTTACGATCGTTTTGGTTCCTTCTCTAACTATGGCGCTCCTGTAGACTATACAGCTCCGGGTGTAAGTGTTACAAGTACTGCTAACACTGGAGGCCTGGTAAATGCTGCTTCAGGTACGTCATTTGCAGCGCCACACGTAGCAGGCATCCTGTTACTGCAAGGCAAAGTAAATTCAAACGGTATCGTAACCGGTGACAAAGATTCAACTCCGGACGCGATCGCGGTACTATAGATAACATACTAGTAAGATTACACAAGAAAGCCGGCTCTTTTGGAGCCGGCTTTCTTGTTTTTAGAGTTTCTGGTAAACTATACCGTTACTTTAAACAAAGCGATAGATAACCGTATCTTGTGGTATTCATATTGTTCACCGAGCGCTTCATACAGGTCTTTTAGTTTTGCATCTGGTCCCAGCTTCGCAATGGCTTTGCTTATTTCCTGAAACTCCTTTTTGCTAACAAATTTGTTAAGGTCTACCTCATATCCTTGCTCGTATAGTGTGGCAAGGTGTGAGTAGATAGTAACCGGATTGAGATTACGCTGACGGGCTATCTGTTCCGGATTATTGCCCTTTTTGTAAGCCTCATACGTTACCAAATGGGTAGCGCCCTTCATCTTATTGCCTTTATCCTGCTCATCGGTCATAAAGTTGATGATCTCATTCACAAAATCATAGCCGTAACGCTCGTATTTAAGCGCTCCTACACCAGATATAGCCAGCATAGCAATACGGTTCGTAGGTTTTTCGGCAGCCATTTCCTGAAGCGTAGTATCAGTAAAGATGACGTAAGGCGGCACACCATATTCATCAGCCATACGTTTACGCAAAGCGCGTAACCTTTCAAACAGTGCATCTTTAATGAGCTCTTTCTTTGGTCTGGCTTTTCTGGTTTCTTCTACCGGCTGTTTTACTTCATCAAACTTAACGAGCTGTACTTTACGGCCCTCAAATAAAACCTGTCGGCTTTGCTCTGTCAGTTTTAAAGTATAGTTCTGATCGTAGGCAAGTTCTACTAAGCCGGCATTAAGCATCTGGTGGAGGTAGCGCTGCCAGTCCATGGTACTTATTTCGCGGCCGGCGCCGTAGGTTTTAATTCGGTCGTAGCCTCCTTCCAATACCTGAGCATTCCGGGAACCACGCAACACATCGATCAGCAGGCCCATGTTTACCTGTTCGTTGGTGCGGGCAATGGCGGAGAGTGCTTTCTGCACCAGTAGGGTTCCATCAAACGAAACAGGCGGGTTGCGGCAGATATCGCAGTTGCCACAATCCTTTTTCATGGTCTCGCCAAAGTATTGCAACAGTATCCGGCGGCGGCATATGGTAGCTTCGGCGTATTGTTGCATCCGGTCGAGCTTAACCAGTTGCAGTTCTGTCTGCTTCTCGTTGCCTTCCATCAGCATACTGCGCATACTCATTACGTCGGCGTAACTATAAAACAGCAGCGCATCAGATTTAGCACCGTCCCGACCGGCACGACCAATTTCCTGATAATAACCTTCTATGTTTTTGGGCAGGTTATAGTGTATCACCCACCGCACATTAGATTTATCAATTCCCATTCCGAATGCAACCGTCGCACATACGATCTGCACATCATCTTTCAGGAAGTTTTCCTGGGCTTTGGCACGTTGCTGTGCACTCATGCCGGCATGGTAACTGGTCGCCTTAAAACCGTTCTTTTTCAACTTGTCAGCAACGGCTTCTGTTCCTTTCCGGCTAAGACAGTAAATAATTCCGGGTTGACCATGATGTCTTTCGAGGAACTCCGTGATCTTATTGAAACGGTCACGGCCCGGCTTAACCATCAGGTTTATATTTGGCCTGTCGAATGATGCTATAAAAACCTGTGGATCGCGAAGGCACAACTGGTCCTGTATATCTTTCTGCGTAAGCCTGTCGGCAGTAGCTGTCAGGGCAACCATAGGTGTTTGCGGGAACTGCTGCTTCAGAACTTTCAGCTGCGTATATTCCGGCCTGAAATCATGGCCCCACGCAGAGATACAGTGCGCTTCATCTACGGCAAAAAGAGAGATCTGTATCCTTTTCAGGAAAGCCATGAACCCGGACGAAAGCAGCTTTTCAGGAGAAACATACAGGAGCTTCAGTTCACCGGAAAGGCAGGCATTCTCAACCTGGTATTGCTGGTCAGAGGAAAGCGAACTATTCAGGAAAGCGGCTTTAATTCCGTTCTCCAGCAAGGCTTCCACCTGGTCTTTCATCAGGGCGATGAGCGGAGAGATAACCACACACAAACCTGGCATTACAACGGCAGGCACCTGATAACAAACAGACTTTCCGCCTCCGGTAGGCATTAATACTACTACATCTTCTTTGTTCAGAATGCGGGCAATGATCTGCTCCTGCATCGGCCTGAAATTGTCGTAACCAAAGTATAGTTTTAACGCCTCACGCGCCTCCCTTATCTCCATCATAATCTAATGTGCTGCTCTGTTCTCTTTACCCAAAGATACGGCTATTTTACCTAACCCTCTACCCCTGTTTACCTGGTGATTTAAAACTAACTACACTTGAGCGCGTAGTTTAATTCATAGCAAACAAAATAAAAAACTATGAAATCTGAGAGAACAAACAACCTCGAACATGTACTTATTAAATGTATAACTGCCTGCGAAACTTGCGCTACCATGTGCCTGCAGGAAGACGATGTGAAGATGATGGCCCGCTGTATTATGCTGGATCGCGATTGCGCAGACATCTGTACATTAACTGCACGCTTTGTGGCCAGAAACTCTGACCATGCCAAACATGTAATGAAGGAATGTATTGAGATTTGCCGCATGTGCGAAGAAGAGTGCCGTAAACATAAGCACGACCATTGCCAGAAGTGTGCTGACGCCTGCCGCGAATGTGCAGATGCCTGTGCCGAATGGATGAACGGCTAAACTATAGTTCATAAAAAAAGCGGGGCTGGTAAAATTACCAGCCCCGCTTTTTTTATGAACTATAAACTATACTAGAAGATCATATCCAGGATAGCATTTATAACGGAGAGAACTAAGCTGAATATCAACGCCCAGATAAAGCCATCAACACTAAAACCGGCTACCAGGTAGTCAGCCAGCAAAATGATCAGGGCATTTATTACCAGCAAAAATAATCCCAGTGTTACTATAGTTACAGGTATAGTTAAGATAACCAATATCGGTCTGACAACAGCATTTAGCAGGGCCAGCACAATAGCCAGTATAAGCGCAGTCAGGAATGTATCGATGTGAACGCCCGGCAGAATATACGAGGCAAGCACCACCGCCACACCGGTTAGTAATAGTTTAATAATGAATCCCATAGTTATAGCTTTAGAAGTATATAGTAAAGGTATATTATTAAACGTAGTACGCAACCGGCACTTTAAAGATTAAAATTCAGCTTTTAGTTTTCCCTGAGACGCCGCCATCCAGTTACAGATCTTGTAAAGCAGACGCGCCCCAACGTTACCATTCCATTCTGTATCACCTGGAGCAACTTCGTTCAGGTCGCAGCCAATGATCTCGCGCCCTGATTTAACCAGTTGCTTTATCAGGTAAATAGCTTCTTCAAACTCCAGACCACCCGGAACCGGCGTACCCGTACCCGGGCAAAGCTTCGGATCAAGTGCATCAATATCAAAGCTCAAGTACACTTTCTGGGGCAGCTGCGCGATGATCTTCTTACACTCTTTTTTCCAGCTGTCACCGGCATACATGTTCTCTTTCAGCACGGCATCATAGAAAATAGTGATGCGGCCATTCGACTGCTCAGCCATTTCAGCTTCGGCCTGGCAAAGGTCACGGATACCAACCTGAACCAGTTTTTTAACCTGTGGCACCTGCAGTGCATTGTACATGATAGACGCATGCGAATACTTGAAGCCTTCGTAGGCTACGCGCAGGTCGGCATGAGCATCCAGTTGCAGTATACCAAACTCTTCGTGTCTTTCAGCCAGGGCATGTATCATACCAAGTGGTGTGCTATGGTCACCGCCAAGTACGCAAACGGCTTTCCCCTGATCCATGTAACCTAGTGCCTTATGTTTTAGCCATTGTAGTAGCTCCTCGCCTTTGGCGGTTACTTCTGCAGGGACATTCTCCATTTCAGCAGCGTTCTCCTGCGACTGCCCTTCTTCCAGCCAGGTAATGTATTTCTCGGCTTTCTCGCGCAGCTGGTCACTTACATTGTGCCATTTTTCCGAGATCTCTTCCATCGCGATACCAGCTTTCCAGGCATCTTTTATGGCAGGCTCAAACAGGTCGATCTGTGGAGAAGCATTCAGGATAGCC
Organism: Pontibacter populi; assembly: GCF_040278685.1. Taxonomy (NCBI): domain Bacteria; kingdom Pseudomonadati; phylum Bacteroidota; class Cytophagia; order Cytophagales; family Hymenobacteraceae; genus Pontibacter; species Pontibacter populi. The sequence continues at coordinate 65,064 of NZ_JBEOKT010000014.1, read as the reverse complement.
TGCGGTCCATCAGCGGTGCCGGCACTATAGGATACTGTTACTTCCCAGGGCACAGGAATAACAACAACTTCAGCTTCATCTACATTAAACGGCAGCCCGAAAAGACCGGCATTTACATCACCTACACCATTCGGATCGAAGTTGGCAATTTTTTCTGCTTTGCTATTAGGCTGTTGGTTCTGCGGAGTACTCATCGGTTACCTGACCTGGTTTAGCGTTTAAAAGTTCTTTTACAAAGTTAGGAAGCGCGAAGGCCGCCTTATGAATGTCTTCGTTATAGTATTTAAGACCTTGCTCTAGAGAGAAAGCGGCCGCAGCATTTACATCATACTGAAGCGGATGTGCATCACCTTTAGAAGAATACGAGAAGCTCCAGGTACCTGTAGGGTAAGTAGGAATAGCTGCCAGGTAGCAGTGTACTTTCTCAGCACCGAATATCTGCTTGTACGTATCGTAGATCTCCACAAATACACCACTATTAAAGCGCGGCGATTCACTTTGCGTGATCATGATACCATCTTTGGTAAGGCAACGGTAAACTTCCTGGTAAAACTCAGCTGTAAACAAGCCTTCGCCTGGACCAACAGGGTCTGCAGAGTCAACTATAATAAGATCGTAGCGCTCGTTTTCACACTCTTTAATGTACTTGATACCGTCTTCAACCAGCAGGTTCAATCTCGGGTTATCGAAGGCAACAGCTGTTTCAGGTAAGTGAAGTTTGCAGGCTTCGATTACAAGTTCGTCAATCTCTACCAGCGTAACCTCTTCCAGTTGCTCGTAGCGTAACAGTTCGCGAACCGTACCGCCATCGCCACCACCAATTACAAGGGCGCGTTTTGCCTTTGGATTGCTGAACATCGGCACGTGCGTGATCATCTCGTGATACACATACTCGTCTTTCTGCGTGCACATTACCATACCATCAAGGGTAAGCAGGTTACCGTAAGCAAATGTTTCGAAAACTTCTACGCGCTGATACGGAGAATCCTTTTTGTATAGTTGATTGCCGGTATGCTTTAACGAAAGTGCAATGTTCTCATCACGCTCTGTAAACCATACATCGCGGGTTATAGTCCCTAATTTTTCTTCTGGTTTTGCAGATACGTCTCTCAACGACTCCAGGTTGAAATCCATACGCTTCAGAAGGTCGAGCTGGCCACGACGGCACTCCATAGCTGAACCGTGGCTCGCTTCGAACGCATCTTTCAGATAGTTATAAGATACCCATGGGTCAACAGAATCGCCACAGGTAAACAGGTCGACAGCTGCATAACCATATTCCGGCCATGTATGAATCGCCAGGTGACTTTCCTGAATCACGACCACACCCGAAACTCCGTATGGCGAGAAGTGGTGAAATGTACTATTTATTACGGTGGCTCCGGCAGTTTCTGCGGCAGCTACCATGCTGTTCTCGATATGAACAACGTCGTTCATAAACTCAGGAGAACAGTTGTAAAATTCTACCAGGATGTGTCTTCCTAATGCGTTCATCAAATGCGTGTAAAAGTTTTAAAAAGTATTAATCAGGCAAAAAAACAAAAACTATAACTATAATCAAAAGTATAGCAGATAGCATATCGTATACTTGACTGGTATGCAATTAGTTATCAATCAGAAAAGAGGCAAATAAAATAACAGGGAGAAAGGTAGCTACACAGGTAAGGCCGGAATGGCATACACTTTTTGTAGCGCAAAGGAAACAATAGTTACACCCGCAGCTGAGCTATAGTTAAAGCTGAATTGAAATGAATGAAGCCAAACTATAAGCACACCCAGTCTATTATAGTCTTTCAACTATAGCGTGTGTTGAATGTACAGTTTAATCTGGAGTAAGCGTTAAAGCGTTTTTGTATTCGTTAAATCAGGTCGAAAAAGTTAAGTTATAGTTGCGTTTTACTGTCCATGTCGAATGCGCGAATAATCTCCAGTATTTTCAGGAAGGTACTTGTATCGAAGAACAGCAACAAGGGCAACTCAACACTTTTAAAGTTATGGGTAAACTTGGTGATCACAGTGAAGACCAGCGGCTGAAACAAAGGATGTTGTACCAGTATGTCTTTTAACGAATCGGCGATATGGCTCTTCGGTGCTTTTGGTGGAGAACCGTAAATGTTTGATTTCAGGATATTGGCCAGTTGGGTTACCAGCGCACCTGTTATGATATTGCTGATCTCGAGTAGCAGCGATTCCTGCATGGCGCTAACTTCGCCTTTCTGCACATCCAGCATGTTCAGGCAAACCTCCGACAGCCGGTTTATATGGTCATCAGAGAATAGCATTAGCGTAGAGCCATTAAAATCACCTTTAATATCAGACTGTATGATAAAGTGAGTGGTTTCGTACCTGGACACCAGGTTAAGCAACTCTTTTACCTCTATCAGCTGTATATCCGGCACTTTAAGCAGCACTTTGTCTTTAGCAATGGCAGCAAAAGAGTCAGCTGCACGCGCCAGCCCGATATTAAGGATTTCCTTAATTATATCTCGCTCTAGTTCTGTTACGTGAGGTTCAGTTATGTTCGTCATGCTACTACTATATAGTTTGTTCGCCTGCCAGCACTTGTCTTCTGCTGATGAAATAGCGTGTTACCGCTGGTACATCCAAAACCAGGCAAACTTTTCCAGAACCGAGTAATGTTACACCTCCATACAGGTCTACAGCATCGAGTGGCTTGCTCAGAGGCTTTACCACGATGTCTTGCTGTCTGTATAGTTTGTCTACAATTAAACCCAGTTTTCTGTTGTTGTAAGATACGATTATAATATTCTGTATCAGGCCTTTCAACCTGGACTTATCACCAAGGTTAATATCCTGTTCTTTTACATTCAGGAGCTCATGCAAGTAAACAACTGTTATAGTTTCACCAAAAATATTGGCTACCATAACACCTCCTACTTGATGCAGATCATCTGTGTCGAGAGCCACTACCTGCTCGGTATGTATCAGCGGAATAGCGTAAAATATCTCATCCACTTCAAACAGCAGTGCACCTTTTACAGCAATAGATGTCGGTAACTGAAGAATGAAAGTGGTACCTTTCCCCTTCTCAGATTCGATCCGGATCCTGCCGCCAATTGAGTCCACTGCATTTTTAACTACGTCCAGTCCAACTCCCCTTCCCGAAAATTCCGTTACCTCTTTGGCCAGCGAAAAACCCGGTTCAAAAAGGTAAGACAAAGCTTCTGTATCAGAAAGGTGTTCTACTGCACCAGCTGGTAACATTTGTCGCTCAACTATAGCTTTGCGTACCTGGTTCAGGTCAATTCCTTTTCCATCGTCAGTCAGTTGTATCAGCACATTCTCTCGGTCGTTACGGGCAACCAAAGACAAACTGCCATTCTGGGGCTTATTCTTTTTAAGGCGGTTCTCCGGTTTCTCGATACCATGCGTAATAGCATTGCGTACCAGGTGCAGTAACGAGTCTGTGATGATCTGAAGTATATTTCTGTCGATCTGAATATCGTGACCTGACATGGTAAGATCCACAGATTTTTTCTCAGCTGTCGCGATGTCGCGAACTATACGCGGAAATTTATTAAAGAGCGAACCGATACTTACCAGTCGCGCATCCATAATACTATACTGCAGGTCTTCGGTAATGCGGTTAAGGTGCGAACTTACACTTTTAAGCTCATCGTTACCCAGTTCCCGACTTATTGAAACAATACGATCACGGTCAATCACCAGTTCCCCTACCAGGTTAAGTAAATGATCCAGCTTTTTGATCTGGATATAAACCAGTTCGGATAGCGACAGATTCTTTGAAGTATTGTAACGCTGAACTTTAGCCAGTTCAATCGTGCTGTCCGATAAATTATCAACTATAATATCAAGGTTTCGGAGCAATACAGGGTCAGGTTCTCCATAACTTTCATTATCAATGTTATGGATAAGTTCGCCCAGTAAGTCTATTCCCTCAAACAGAACAGTTACAACTTCATCGCTAAAGCTAAGTTCTTTGTTTCGGATAAGGCTGAACGCCGTTTCAAGTTTATGCGACAGGTCTGAGATTTTCAGGTACCCGATGGCCTTGGCATTCGCCTTCAGGTTATGCAGAAAACGGAATATCTCCGCCAGGATCTGATCGTCCTGCGGTCGTTTTTCCAGATCGCTGATATGCCTGTTCAAGGCATCAAAATACTCCAGCGCTTCTGCAACAAATATTTCTTTATATTCCTGTTCTCTCGATTTCATAAAGTGTCGTCGGCTACGCCAACGGTGTTTAAACCGGCCACATAACTGTTAATGAAATGTGGTATTTCAGACAAAGGCAGCACATGGTGCGAAATACCGCTGTCAATTACTGACTTGGCCATCCCGAAAATAGCGGAAGAAGCTTCGTCTTGGGCAATTACTATACCGCCCCTTTTATGTATGGTTGTGGCGCCAATAGTTCCATCTTTTCCCATTCCGGTCAAAATAATACCAAGCACCTGTTTAATATTACTGTTCGCTACCGACTGCATGAGTAGATCTACAGAAGGCCGGTCGTACGAATGCGCCAGTTCTTCTGCAAAGCTGATTTTATAGTTGGTCGTATTCCCGATTATTGGTTGTATGACCATATTGCGCCCGCCTGGTGCAACTATAAGTTTATTTGGTTTCAGAAGTAGTCCTTGCCTGCCTTCGGTTACCGTAAGTTTGGTATGTCCCTGTAGTCGCTCTGCCAGCGATTTTGTAAAACCGGCCGGTAAATGCACGGCAACCAGTATAGTTGCCCGCAATTCATCAGACAGTTCTTTTACAATCTGCTCGATGGCCTGCGTACCACCCGTAGACGCCCCGATAACTATAACTGTTTCTACTATAGGCTTTGCAACGCGTGGTTTCGCATTTTCAGTTTCAACCTGCAGTGTCAGGTGCTCCAGCATTTGCTGAACATCCCAGTTTATAGTTTCTTTTACAGCCTTTACCTTACTTATCAACTCCGGAGCTATACTCCTGAAGTCCGGATACTTTTTATTTTCAGGTTTCAGAACAATGGCAAATACGCCTAGCGCTGTTGTTTCCTGTATAAGTTCCAATGTCAACTGCTCCCTTTGTATCATCAGAATAATGGGAGTTGGTGCTTCACTGAAAATGCGCTTGAACGTAAAGAGCCTGTTGTTCTTTGGCAGATCGTAGTTTACCAGAACAACATGCGGTTCCTGTTCTTTCAGGCACTTTAGTAGTTCATCCCCATCAGCAGCAAGCCCTGCCACACAAATTTCCTTCTGGTCACTCAGTATCGATTCCAACACCAGCCGCGTATGGCTCGACTGATCTGCAATCAAAACTTTGATGCCATTTGCCGACTTCAGCATAAAAAATTGGTACTAAATCAGAATAAAGTAATGGTCTATTCTTCCTTCAATGCCTGGCTAACTACTTCCAGTACTTTTTCTTCCGAGAATGGCTTCACAATATAGGAAAGCGCACCATATTCCAGCGCCTCATTGACAATCACTTCCTGCCCTACCGCACTCACAATGATCACTTTCATATCAGGCTGATCCGCTTTTATACCTTTCAATACATCCAAACCAGTATTATCCGGCAGTATAACATCCAGTGTAATCAGGTCCGGCTTAGTTTCCTTGGCCAGTTCCAGCGCAGTTTGTCCGTTAGGTGCTTCGCCCACTATTTCGTAGCCGGCGTCGGTCAGCATGTTCTTTAACATGGTGCGCATGTAGAAAGAATCATCTACTATCAGTATTCTTTTCATAATTTGTGAAGTTGCTTCTTAGTCGTTCTTAGTTTGATAACTGCTTTATTTCGTCACCGGAAAGTATCTTGTACATATCCAGCACAATAATCAGGCGGTTATCTACTTTTGCTATACCCTCAATATAGTTTTCCTGTACAGCGATGTCCTGTAAAAAGGACGGTGTTTTATCCATTTTGGAAACAGAAAGATTAAGCGATTGCGGTACTTCTTTCACTACTACACCAATGCTGTACTCTCTAGCCTCAATTACTAAAGTATAAGATGCATTGCCGGCAGAAACAGAAGTATCCGGGCGAATCCCGAAACGCTCTTCAAGGTCCATTATAGCTATAATATCTCCACGTATGTTGGCAACACCTTTAACAAAATCAGGTGTGCGTGGCATGCGGGTTATAGCAGGCGTAACGGTAACCTCTTTTACCTGCTCAATTTTAATACCATAGAACTCGGCTCCAAGTTTAAAAACGATCAGGTGCAGCAGCGGTTCGTTTGCTTTTACTTTTGCTGACTCCTCTTTACCATTTCCTGAAACAACTGTTCCCTCTTCTGGCGTTACAGATGTTTCAGAGGTTTTACCTTTTTTAGTCGGCATACTTAATTAGTTGTTGCTCATTCTGTTACTTCTACCTGTTGCCTGTGTTCTGGCTGGTGTACGCTTCATGGTTCCGTTTCCTACAGGTATAGATGCTAAACGAGATGGCTTGCTATGGTTAAAGATGATGTTACCATCAATAAGTTTGAAGGCAGAGATACTGATCTGCAGGTCGGCCGCAATGTCGTTCAGGTTCTGAGAAGATGAAGTCAGTTCTTGCATCGAAGTAGAAAGCTGCTTGGCAGTGCTCGCTACCTGCTGCGTGCCAGATGCTGTCTGTTCCGCAATAGCAACCACTTCCTCCACATATTTCACAACGTCCCCGATGGATGATTTCTGAACTTCAGTTGCTGTTAAGATATCCTGTGCCGTTCTCAGCGTTTCACCACTTGATGCTGCAATGTTCTTAAAGGCACTGGATGCTTCGAATGTTGCATTCTTTCCTTTTAATACGCGGCCTTCCATGGTCGAGATCGCAGTTGCTGCTGAAGCTGTATCTTTCTTAACGTCCTCAACAAGCGTGGCAATCTCACTTGCAGACTTACGAGAACCTTCCGCCAGCTTTCTGATCTCTTCAGCTACTACCGCAAAACCACGTCCTGCTTCACCTGCTCTGGCCGCCTCAATAGCAGCGTTTAGGGCAAGTAGGTTAGTTTGTGCGGCGATGTCCGTGATCACACCAAGTGACTTCGATATTTCCTGAGAGCGTGTGCTCAATACTTCAATTGTTTTAGCTGTAAGTGCCGCAGAGCTGGAGATCTCTTCCATGTTCTTTACCACTTCCGCTACAGTTTTCAGACCTATCTGAGAGCTTTCCTCACCTAATAATGCCGTTTTGTTCACAACTTCAGCACGGTTGGCAGTCTCTTTTGTACCTTTCATGATCTCTTCGATCAGTTTAAAGGCCTGGTCTGTTTTTAATGCCTGGTTCTGAGCACCTTCCGCCATCTGCTGCATTGCCAAAGCCACATCCAGTGTCACTTTGTTCATATCCAGCCCTTTGATGGCCATTTCTTCGGAAGAAGTTCCTACTACAAGCGATGAATCGTTTATCTCACCAAGTAGTGCATTCAGGTTATCTACCGCAAGATTCAGTGCATTTGCCATATCCAGGATATCACCCGCAGTCTGAATTTCAGCTTTCTGGGTAAGATCACCTTCAGAGATGGCACGTACTACTCGAGACACTTCCAGCACCGGCGTAACTATAGATTCTAACAGATCATTAAGTGTATCAACCAGTTCTTTCCAGCTACCACCCACGCCTTTCAGTGTAGCGCGTTCTGTCAGTTTACCTTCCACACCCGCAACTCTTGCCACACGAGATACCTCACCAGCCAGTCTGTTCAGGTCAATCACCATGGTGTTGATCGTTTCGGCAAGTTCTGCTACTTCACCACGTGCTTCCAGGCTTAGTTTCTGGGTAAGGTCGCCTTTCGATACCGCTGTTACTACTTTTACAATACCTCGCACCTGTGTTGTAAGGTTCGATGCCATCGTATTTACGTTATCAGTAAGCTCTTTCCAGGTACCACCAACGTTCGGCACTACTGCCTGACCGCCAAGTTTACCTTCCGTACCTACTTCAAGAGCCACACGAGTTACCTCACCGGCAAATATGTTCAGGGAGTCAACCATCTGGTTAATGTTCTCTTTCAGTAAGAGCATCTCTCCTTTTACATCAACTGTAATTTTCTGGGTAAGGTCACCTTTCGCAATGGCAGTAGAAATGTTCGCGATATCACGTACCTGCAGCGTAAGGTTGGCAGCCATCGAGTTTACATGGTCTGTAAGGTCTTTCCATACACCAGCCACATTCGGAACTATAGCCTGACCGCCCAGTTTACCTTCCGTACCTACTTCACGTGCCACACGGGTTACCTCGTCAGCAAAGATATTCAGGGAATCCACCATCTGGTTCATGTTCCCTTTCAGGTCGGCAAGCTCGCCTTTTACATTCACCGTAATTTTCTGGCTCAGGTCACCTTTCGCTACCGCAGTCGCTACATTTGCAATGTCACGCACCTGGCTGGTAAGGTTGCTGGCCATATAGTTTACGTTGTCGGTCAGGTCTTTCCATACACCACCAACGTTCGGTACATTTGCCTGGCCACCCAGTATACCCTCGGTGCCTACCTCACGTGCCACACGCGATACTTCCGCGCCGAACACATTCAGTCTGTCCACCATTTCATTCAATATATCCTTCAGGTCACCCAGCTCACCTTTCACATCCACAGATACTTTCTGAGTTAAGTCACCCTTCGCAACCGCGGTTGCTACGTTAGCGATATCTCGTACCTGAAGTGTTAAGTTAGAAGCCATCAGGTTTACATTTTCAGTAAGCTCCTTCCAGGTTCCTTCTACTTTTGGCACATTTGCCTGGCCACCTAATTTACCTTCTGTACCTACCTCGCGGGCAACACGGGTTACCTCACCAGCAAAGATATTCAGGGAGTCCACCATTTGGTTGATGTTCTCCTTCAGGTCAGCCATCTCACCGCGAACATTTACCGTGATTTTCTGCTTCAGGTCGCCTTTCGCAACAGCAGTTGATACGTTTGCGATGTCACGTACCTGAGAAGTCAGGTTCGATGCCATCGTGTTCACGTTATCAGTAAGTTCTTTCCAAACACCACCAACATTAGGCACTTTCGCTTGGCCGCCCAGTTTACCTTCCGTACCCACTTCACGTGCCACACGGGTTACCTCGTCAGCAAAGATGTTAAGTGAGTCCACCATCTGGTTTACGTTATCCTTCAGTTGGGCAATTTCACCACGAACATCCACCGATACTTTCTGAGTAAGGTCACCTTTCGCAACCGCTGTAGATACGTTGGCAATATCACGTACCTGAAGTGTCAGGTTGGCAGCCATGGTATTTACATTATCGGTCAGGTCTTTCCATACACCCGCTACGTTTGGTACCGATGCCTGGCCACCCAGTTTACCTTCCGTACCCACTTCAAGCGCCACACGGGTTACCTCACCGGCAAACAGGTTCAGGTTGTCGATGGTACGGTTAATCGTTTCGGCCATCACCTTAAAGTCACCCGATACCGGGATCTGGAATGTTTCATCCAGGTTACCGCGCGAGATGTTCTTAAGTACTTTACCTACCTCGAGTACCGGTACCGCAATCGAATCCACAAGACCGTTGATGTTGTTGATCATGTCCTTCCAGAAACCGGAAGCGTTCTCAGCAGAAGCACGGGCTTTCAGGTTACCCTCCACACCGGCTACTTTTGAGATACGTGACACCTCGCCACCCACACCACCGATCATTTCCACCATCGAGTTATAAGCTTCTGCTATCTCGGCAAAAATATCGTTGTTCTGTTTGGTAAGTCGCACCGAAATATCACCTTTTTTAAAGGCATCGAGTGCGTAAAGTACCTTGTTCAGCTGCTCGTTAATGTAATCAGGGTTTTGCAGCAGGCTTTCATCTGTAATGCGGGCATCCTTGCCGTTTGTTGATTTTGGGGGCATCGATGCTTTATTAAGGTCTGAAGGTTTATCTGCGGTTGCAGTGTTCAGTGTTGCTGTTGCATCGGGTGTGTCTGCAACGGCCGTTGAAGTAGCCTTTTTGCTACGCTCGGCTTTAGGTGCCGGTGTAGTTGCTGTACTGCCTTCTACGTCACTGATGAGCTTGTCCTTACTCAACTTCAAGTTTTTACCTAAGGCCATATGTGTTTTGTTGAATTGCTTTTTGAATTGTACTAAAAAGGCCGGATATGCCTTTAACACACTTCGCTCCTGTTACCGGATAAAAATGTATGACATGCAAATTAATCAAATTAATCGGATCGTTCAAATACTGTTGTAAAGGTTGCTTACCTGGATATAAATTCGTCAGCAAGCGCCATGTAGTCTTTTGCACCATTCGATGTTGCGTCGTAGTCTAAGATGCTTCTACCAAACGAAGGTGCTTCGGCAAGTTTAACATTAAGACGTATGTTCTGTTTAAAAATGTACTCTTTTATATTCTGCTGCAGGTAATCCAGCACTTCCTGGCTCAGCTTTCTGCGCATATCAAACATGACAACTACGATCCCTTTTATTTTAAGTTTCGGGTTAAACGCTTTTTTTACTTTTTCTACTGTATTTAATATCTGATCGAGGCCCTGAAGCGTCAGAACCTCCATTTGTAGCGGTATCAGTACTTCGGTTGCGGCAGTAAGTGCATTCAGTGTTAAAACCGATAAGGAAGGCGGACAATCTATCAAAATATAGTCGAAGCCTTTCAGGTCTTTGATCATTGTTTGCAGAAATTTCTCACGCTCGGGCTGAGACACAAGCGATATCTCTATATCAACCAGCTCGTTAGAACCTGGAGCAACCCAGAGGCCGTCTTTTTCTACCAGCACATCCTGTAAGGAAGTATTTCCTAAAAAGGCATCGGCCAGAGTTGCTTTTGGCTCTGTCACAGCTAAGGAATAAGAAAGATTGCCCTGCGGATCGAGGTCGAGCAGTAAAACGCGTTTACCCTGTTTGCTTAAAGCACTTCCTAAGTTTATAGTTGTAGTGGTTTTACCTGTGCCGCCCTTCTGGTTTATGACGGCTACCGTGGTTGTTGCCATTGCGTGTTTTTGTTGAAATAGATCAGCTATAGTTAACTGCAGCCCTAATCTAAGTATAAATTAAGTTTAAGCCAAAACTAAGGAAACTTACATGGCCTGCGAAAAACTATCGGCAGCAATTGTTCCGGAAGTTATATAAATGTCCTGCCAGTGTTCCAGGTCTATAGACACAACTATAACCTGACCCGGCTCCAGGTACCCTAAGTTACTGTTCACCAGGTTCCTCACCATTTGGGTGAGTGCCGGGTTGTGCGAAACGATCAGAACTTTCGTAACTGAATCAGGGAGATGGCTTAGCGATTGAAGTAACTGGGCCTCTCTGGGATTATAGATTTCGGGGTCGTAGGTAATTTTATCCTGATCGAAGTATAACCTGTTGGCTATGATCTGGGCTGTAGCGCTGGAGCGGCGTGCCGGACTTGCTACTATAGCATCTAATTTCAGGTACTTTTCCCGCACCCATTTGCCCGTTTCGTTTGCCTTCCGTATACCTTCAGGTGTGAGCTCCCGTTCAAAGTCGGGTTGTAGAGGATAAGGGTCGTAAGTTTCTGCGTGTCGGCAGATAAGTACATATCGCTGCATAAATTTTGCAAATGTGGTCGTATAGCTGCTTAAAGGAAATAACTGCTTCTGTAATAAAGGTAATTTAAGCACTATTAAACCTATGTTATATGCCAGAGGTTGTAAAAGTCAGAAAAAAAACATGAACTTTGGGCAAAATTGAGCTCCGACCGGTTGTAACTATAAAGGATGATAAAAAACTTAGTCATAGTAGAGTCGCCTGCCAAGGCCAAAACGATAGAAGGGTATTTAGGAAAGGATTTCATTGTAAAGTCGAGTTTCGGCCACGTACGTGATCTGCCTAAAGACAACAATGCTATCGACATCGAAAATGGATTTAAGCCCACTTATGTTATTAGTAGCGACAAAAAAGAAGTAGTTGCTCAACTCCGTAAACTGGCAAAAGAAGCAGATACCGTATGGCTGGCATCGGATGATGACCGCGAAGGAGAAGCTATTTCGTGGCACCTGACCGAAGCCCTTAATCTAAACGACTCTAAAGTTCGCCGCATTGTATTCAGGGAGATAACCAAAAACGCTATCCTGAACGCGATTAATTCGCCGCGCAACATAGACATGGACCTGGTAAACGCACAGCAGGCCCGCCGTATACTTGACCGCCTGGTTGGTTTCGAACTTTCTCCTGTTCTCTGGAAAAAGATCAAGACCGGTTTATCAGCTGGCAGAGTGCAGTCTGTGGCTGTGCGTCTGGTAGTAGAGCGCGAGCGCGAGATAGAGAAATTTAAATCAGAAGCATCTTTCAGAATCACGGCCTCTTTTGATGTACAGGGCAAAACTCTGGAAGCTGAACTGCCAACAAAGTATAAAACCGAAGAAGAAGCACAGGCCTTTTTAGAAAAATGCATTGGAGCAGCTTATACTATAGAGAACCTGGAGAAAAAGCCGCTGAAGCGCAGCCCCGCTCCTCCGTTCACGACCTCTACCTTACAACAGGAAGCCAGTCGTAAACTATATTTCTCAGTTGCGCAGACCATGACGGTAGCTCAACGCCTGTACGAAGCCGGTAAGATCTCCTACATGCGAACTGACTCCGTTAATTTATCGGAAGAAGCTATACAGGGTGCCTCTAACGCTATCCAGAATTCGTTTGGGGAGAAATTTGTAAAAACACGTCGTTTTAAAACTAAGTCAGCATCTGCTCAGGAAGCGCACGAAGCCATCCGTCCGACTGATTTTTCGCAGCTAACCGCCAGCAACGACCGCAATGAGCAGCGTCTGTACGAACTTATCTGGAAACGTGCCATCGCCTCGCAAATGGCTGATGCTGAAATAGAGAAAACAACGGCAACTATAGGGATCTCTACCCAACCAGAAAAACTTATTGCTACTGGTGAGGTCATCAAATTCGAAGGTTTTTTGACGGTTTATATTGAGTCGAAAGATGATGATGATGCTACGGATGAAGATGTAAAAGGCATGCTCCCTCCTATTTCTGTGGGACAAACTATAAGCCTGCGCCAGATGCTGGCTACACAGCGTTATAGCCGCCCGGCAGCCCGTTATACGGAAGCCAGCCTTGTAAAGAAACTGGAAGAAATGGGAATTGGACGCCCTTCTACTTACGCACCTACCATCTCAACTATACAGAAGCGCGGATATGTAGAGAAGGACAGCAGAGAAGGTAAAGAAAGACCTTATCGTGTGCTCACGCTCAGCAAAGACCAGGTTAGCAGTCAGACCAAAACAGAAATGACCGGCGCTGAGAAGGCGAAACTCTTCCCTACGGATATGGCCATGGTGGTAAATGACTTTTTGGTAGAGCATTTTCCGACTGTCATAGACTATTCATTTACAGCTAAAGTTGAAGCTGAATTTGATGAGATCGCGCAGGGAAATGAAGAGTGGAAATCGATGCTTGATAAGTTCTATGGTAAATTCCATGCACGTATTGAGTCGAGTGAAAACATTAATCGTGCAGATGTTTCGGGTGCCCGCGAGCTTGGAACAGACCCCGTTTCCGGGGAGAAATTAATTGCCAAACTTGGTCGTTTCGGGCCGTATGTACAGTTGGGCGAAGAAGATCCTGAAACTGGTAAAAAACCAACTTATGCCAGCCTGCGCAAAGGTCAGTTTCTAGAAAGTATTACGTTAGAAGATGCCTTGGAATTGTTTAAACTGCCACGCGTGGTTGGTATGTATGAAGATAAGGAAATGAAAGCTGCAATTGGTCGTTTTGGTCCGTATATCAGCCACAACAGCAAATTCGTGTCGTTGCCGAAGCACCTTGATCCAATGCTTGTAACACCAGAAGAAGCTATTGCTCTGATTGAGCAGAAACGTAAAGCTGAAGCCGAAAAGCTGATCAAATCGTTTGACGAGAATCCGGATGTACAGGTGCTGAACGGTCGTTATGGTCCTTATATAGTAGTTGGTAAGAAAAACGTAAAGATCCCGAAAGGCAAAGAACCTTCAGAACTAACTTTACAGGAATGTCTGGACCTGGCTGAAGCAACGCCTGAGAAAAAAGGAAAAGGCGGGTTTAAAAAGAAAGCTGAAACTACTACAACTGAAAAGAAATCAGCTACCAAAAAAGCTCCAGCTAAAAAAGCAGCGGCTAAGCCGAAGGCTGCAGCAAAACCCAAAACTGCAGCAAAGCCTAAAGCTAAGAAGTAAACTATAGTTTATTATTAGAAATTGAGAAGCGCAGCAAGTTTATACTTGTTGCGTTTTTTTTATACCAGCTGTCCTTTTAAACTACCTCTAATCCTGGGAGCTTTACTTACCTATAGTTTCATCTTCAACTTGGCTCCCTCACGGCCGGGAGGCCCCGTCTTCGGGCATCGCGCTGTGCGAATCTCTTTTGCTCCTGCGTCGCAATGCCTGCGGCACCAGATATTCACAAGGCGCTCAACCCAAAGACTGCGATCTTTCGCATCGCAACCGCCTATCTATAGTTTGAAATTGTAAGCTTCGAGATTTATCGTGGTTGTATTTCCATAGGCACAGGTCACGACCTGTCCGTGGATGGACTGCAACTATAGAACTATAAAGCCAAAGGAAACAATAGTAGAAAGTCCCCCTTTGAAGGGGGCGAAGGGGGATGTTAAACTGTATCAGATCTCTCACGCTGTTCGAGATGACAAAGTAAAAAGCAGAAAACTCCCCGCCTTAGTTAAGGAGGGTTGGGGATGGCTGGACCACGGAAACTATAAAACCAGACTCTTGCAGTAGCTGCGCACAATGCTAGGTCTATAATAATCCTGTAAATCCAAACTAATTCTGAAAATCCTGATTCAGAAAATTATAGCCTCCTCAACCATTCCTCCACTGCATGCTCATCAACACTATAGTTTTCCGACACATCTCCAGCCGATCCAACTATAGAACTATAGTTAAATCCTAAGCCTTTGCATAGCAGGAAATAATGCGTTTTAATGAGGTTAGCCGGGTGAAACTCCAGAACATTGCAATGCTCAGAGAATAAAAGGTTGGTCAAACCGGCACCGTGTGGGGCAATTACAGCTTCAGTGTTATAAAATAGCTGCACTTGCTGCTGGTAGGTCATCTCTTCTGCCCGGATCACTTCAAAGCCATAGTTGCTAAGCAAAGACAACAGCTGGGTTTCGTTAAGCACACGGCGGGTTTTGGCATTGGCCCTGCTGATGTAGATTCTTTTTTTCTGGCTGGTCTTCTCTACCTTATAGCCTTTCCATATCTTTTCGCGAAGCCATGCGCTTATAGGTTGCGGCAGGTAACCACTTTGGGCATTACTTACAAAAGACGGAAGAATGTATTGCTCTGTTTCCCACTTCTCATGTTTGCCGATATATACCACTTTTGCCTTCGGATATTCAGAAAGTATAAACAGCATAGTTTCATGCTGGTAGGCTGGCAGGTCGCGGCGCATAATGATGTTGATTGGCTGTTGTATAGTTTGCAGCACATGGTATATGCGCGGCAGACAATCGAAGAACCAGTGATAGTTGTTATTTTCGGCCCAGGGAAAATGCAACACTGACGTATAAAGGCCCTTTTTATAGTTTGAGAGCAGCAACGCAGGTGTTTTAAAAGCAGGGGATTTTGCAAGTCGGCTCACATCAAAAACCGACTCCACTACAACTTTCCCATCCTGAACTACAGCCCCTGAATTGCCTAAGATCACAGCTTTGTTCAGCGTAACTAAAAACTGCTCTTTCTGCCGGTAACCCAAACTATAATCCAAACTATAGTTAAAACTGGCCGCCGATTTTTCCAGGAAGTCCCTCTCCTCTTCATTAAAAAACAACACCTGTGTTTGCGCCAGTACCCGTTTAGAAGGATGATGCAGTACCGATGTGTAACGAAAATAATAACCGGCCGAATGAAGCAGTTTAAACAGTAGCTTTTTTATCATGAGGGCAAAACTATCCCCGAAAGTACGAATTATAGTTTATAGTAAAGAAACTGCTCTATCCCATAAATTGACAACATATAACAATTAATCTATTCAACAATTAATTCAATCAACAATTAAATATTTAACTTGCACCTTGTGTCGGGTAACCACAACGTGCCCGGTGTATTAAGCAAAAAATAAAGCATGGCATTAGACCTCAATAATAAATCTATACTGGTAACGGGTGGCACGGGCTCGTTTGGAAAAAAATTCGTGGAGATGGTATATGCCCGTTTTCCGGATGTGAAACGACTGGTGATTTACTCACGCGATGAGTTGAAGCAATTCGAAATGTCTCAGACCTTCCCGCACAGCAAGTACAAATCTATCCGCTACTTTATTGGTGATGTGCGTGATGGCGAGCGCTTTAAACGTGCCTGCGAAGGGATCGATATCATTATCCATGCGGCTGCCATGAAACAGGTTCCTGCCGCTGAGTACAACCCCATGGAGTGCATCAAAACCAATGTACTGGGTGCAGAGAATATCATTAATGCGGCCCTGGATTGCGGCGTAAAAGACGTGGTTGCTCTATCAACAGATAAAGCGGCTGCCCCTATTAACCTATATGGCGCTACCAAATTATGTTCTGATAAGCTGTTTGTGGCAGCTAATAACATGAAAGGCAAGCGCGATATCAAGTTCTCGGTAGTGCGTTACGGAAACGTAATTGGCTCCCGTGGCTCAGTAGTACCGTTTTTCCTGAAGAAGCGCGAAGAAGGTGTTTTACCGATCACGCACCAGGACATGACACGCTTTAATATTTCGCTGGAAGAAGGTGTAGAAATGGTGTTCCATGCGCTGGAAACACATTGGGGCGGTGAGATTTTTGTTCCGAAAATTCCATCATATGTGATCACAGAACTTGCAAAAGCCATTGGTCCGAATTGTAAACAGGAGATCGTAGGTATTCGTCCGGGAGAGAAACTGCATGAGGAAATGATAACCGAAACCGACTCGCTGAACACAGTAGAGTTAGATAAATACTACGTGATATTGCCATCTACGCCAACCTGGACAACTGAAGATTTCCTGAAAGCCTTTAATGGTAAAATGGTTGAAATTGGCTTTAAATACAACTCCGGCACCAACGACGAATGGCTGTCAGCAGAGCAACTCCGCGACCAGATACGCCAGCACGTAGATCCGGAGTTTAGTGTGTAATTATGAATGACTAATTCTCATTTTATTACATCACTTATTACTCATTAATCATTCTTAATTACTCATTATATGGAGCCAATTCCTTACGGCAGGCAGCACATTACACAGGACGATATTGATGCGGTAGTGGCTACGTTGCAATCGGATTTCCTGACGCAGGGACCTAAGGTGGCGGAGTTTGAGCAGTCTTTTGCCAACTATGTGGGTGCAAAGTATGCGGTGGCGGTAAGCAACGGAACGGCGGCACTGCATTTGTGCGCGATGGCGTTAGGTGTAAATGAAAAATCTCGGGTAATTACAACCCCTATCACGTTTGTGGCATCGGCTAATTGCGTGCGCTATTGCGGCGGAACTATAGAGTTTGTTGATATCGACCCTACTACTGCCCTACTGGATATAAATAAAGTACGCGCGTTGCTCGAGAGCAAACCCAAAGGATACTATACCGGCATCATTCCTGTTGATTTTGCAGGAAATACCGTGAACCTGGAAGAATTCAGGAAACTGGCTGATGAGTATGGTTTATGGATAATCGAAGATGCCTGCCATGCACCGGGCGGTTATTTTATTGATAGTAACGGCGAAAAGCAGCTCTGCGGAAACAGCAACTATGCTGACTTGGCTATTTTCTCATTTCACCCGGTAAAACACATCGCGACCGGCGAAGGCGGCATGATCACCACTAACGACGAAGCCCTTTACCAGAAACTACTGCTTTACCGCACCCACGGCATCACCCGCGACCCGCAACTGCTTGAAGAAAACCACGGCCCATGGTACATGGAAATGCAGGAACTGGGCTACAACTATAGAATTCCGGACATGCTGTGCGCCTTAGGTATTTCGCAGTTACAACGTGCTGATGCCGGACTGGCAAGACGACGGGGAATTGCCAAAGTATATGACGAAGCATTTGCTTACGTAGACGGCATAGAAATATTACAGACTGCCACTGAGGCGCTGCAGGAAGACAGCGAAACCGGCCATGCCTACCACCTGTACGTGATAAAAGTAGCTGATCGAAAAGGCCTGTATGATTTTCTTAGAACGCACAATATTTTTGCACAGGTACATTATATCCCGGCCCACACTATGCCATATTATAGAGATCTTGGCTTTAAAAAAGGCGACTACCCCGAAGCCGAACTATACTATAGCCAGTGCCTGAGTTTGCCTATGTACCCGAGCCTGACGGCAGAGGAGCAAGAATTTGTGATTGAGAAGGTAAAGGAGTTTGTGAAATAGTGAACGCAGCCGGAGCGAAAAATATAGCGAAACTGGTGTTGGGCACAGCCCAGTTCGGGCTCAACTATGGCATCAGCAACCAGCGTGGCCAACTGCAGTTACCCGAAGTACAAACTATACTTTTAGAAGCTAAAAAAGCCGGCATCACAACCCTGGATACGGCGGCCGCTTATGGTAACAGCGAACAAACTATAAAACAAGCTATTTCTGCCTCCGGCGCACATTTCAAAATCATATCCAAGTATCCGCCTAATAAACCTGAGCTAACTATAAAACAGGCTTTTGAGTCATCTCTGGAGCAATTGGGTGTAGATAATTTGTATGGTTACCTGTTGCATAGTTATAGTTCGTATAGCAGTGATCCGGCAATTATAGAGCAACTACTGGCGCTTAAAACGAAAGGTAAAGTACAGAAGATCGGTATCTCGCTTTATCACCCTGCCGAGGCCGAAAAACTGCTTAACCAGAATGCCCCGATCGATATAGTACAGTTGCCCTATAGTATCTTTGATAGGCGGTTTGAGCAGATCCTGCCTGAACTACAAAAACGCGGCATCGAAACGCATGTGCGCTCGGTATACCTGCAGGGACTGTACTTTATGCAACCGGATCAATTACCAGAACATCTTGCACCCGTAG
The DNA here is from genome assembly GCF_040278685.1 of Pontibacter populi. Lineage (NCBI taxonomy): Bacteria > Pseudomonadati > Bacteroidota > Cytophagia > Cytophagales > Hymenobacteraceae > Pontibacter > Pontibacter populi. The sequence continues at coordinate 46,177 of NZ_JBEOKT010000014.1, read as the reverse complement.
CTGATAAAATTACGACATTGCAGCAGCTGGCAGCAAACTATAACCTGCCTGTTGGTGCTGTTTCCTTGGGTTTTGCTCTTGCTAATAGTAATATTAACAACATAGTTATCGGCATAGAAAGCCTGCAAACCTTACAGGAAAACATCAGTTATTGTGATCTGGAATTTCCGAAAGAACTTTTGTCAGAATTACAGCAACTTAGAGAAGATAACGAAGACATCATACTACCTTATAAGTGGCCAACTCCATGAATCAAACTATAAACCAACTGTTTTCTCTGGAAGGTAAAGTAGCGCTTGTTACGGGCGGTTACGGTCATCTGGGTACGGCTATAACAAAAGGCCTTGCCGAAGCTGGCGCTATAGTTTATGTGCTGGGCCGAAGCCAGGATAAATTCAACGATGCATTCCCGGGGATTCCGGAAACTATAAAATTCCAGTACTGCGACATAGCTGACACGCAAACTATTAAAGATGCCTTTGAAACTATAAAACAAGAGGCAGGAACGGTAGATGTGCTAGTAAACAACGCTTTTTACTCCAAAGGCCAGAACCCGGAAGCGCTGACAGATGAAGAATGGGCGTATGGCATTGACGGCAACCTGAACAGCGTGTACCGCTGCATCCGGGAAGCAGTGCCATTCCTGAAAGAGCGTGGCGGACGCATCATAAATGTGGCTTCTATGTACGGTTTGGTTTCTCCGGACTTTAGTATTTACGACGACAACCCATCTTTCCTGAATCCGCCGCACTATGGTGCTGCCAAAGCCGGCGTACTGCAGCTTACGCGCTACTTTGCTTGCTACCTGGGTAAATATAGCATTACTGTAAATGCCGTTACGCCTGGCCCTTTCCCAAGTGAAAATGTACAGCAGAGTGAGAAGTTTATAACGCAACTACAGCGTAAAAATCCATTGAACCGCATTGGCAACCCTGATGATCTGAAAGGCGCTTTTGTGTATTTGGCATCTGACGCTTCGGCGTTTATGACCGGACAAAATATGGTGATAGACGGAGGCTGGACCGCATGGTAAAAGTTGGCGCGATCATCCAGGCACGCCTTGGCTCCGAGCGGTTGCCTAACAAAGCCTTGTTGCCACTGCCCTTTAGCGGTGGCCCTGCCCTGCTGCAGCATGTGATAAACCGCGCCAAAGCAGCCACTAAAGTTGATGAAGTTATAGTTGCCACGACTGAAAATACTGCAGATAATGCCATTGAAAGTTTATGTAAAGAACAGGCTATAGTTTTCTTTAGGGGCGATGAGCAGGATGTGCTTGACAGGTTTGTAAAAGCAGCTGCCAACTATAATCTTGATATTATCGTGCGCCTGACAGGCGACAACCCGTTTATATCGCCCGAAACTATAGACGCAGCCATACAGCACCATATTTACAAAGATGCAGATTATACTATAACCGAGGGCCTCCCGCTGGGAACGAACATAGAAGTTATATCTTTTTCGGCATTAAAACTGGCTGCTGACAAAGCAAGCGAGCAGGCAGACCGTGAGCATGTAACACCGTATGTCCGAAGAGAAGCTGGTTTTAACAGGCTAACTATACCTTTTGATTTTCCGGTAAAAGATTTGCGCCTGACTGTAGATTATCCTTCGGATTACGCACTGGCATCGTTGCTGTTCGAAAAGATGTATCCTGCACAGCACCTTTTTGGTTTTGAAGAAATCGTGGAACTACTGCAGAAGAACTTGTGGCTAAAAGACGTGAATGCCGGAAACACACAACGAACCGCTTTTGCTGATGAAGCAGATGAAATACAACAGGCGAAACAATTGCTGCAAAAAGCAGGTTTTACACGGGCACTGACCAGATTATAAATAAATGAACACAAACCGCCGTATCATTTTCAGGGCAGATGGCAACAGCCGCATAGGCTTGGGTCATGTGGTGCGTTCGCTGGCGCTGGCGGCTATACTGCGCGATGACTTTGAGTGCGTGTTTGCGATACAGGAACCCGACAAAGCTTTAAAAGAACAGATACTCCAGACTTGTCACGGACTAATAACATTACCGGTCTGCACCCCCGGCGAAGCCCGATTTACCTATGAACTGGCGGCCTATATTTCGGAAGAAGAGATCGTGGTGCTGGATGGCTATAATTTCGGCACGGAATACCAGCAAACTATAAAATCGCGTGATGCGGTGTTGGTTTGTATTGATGATATTCACTCCTACCCTTTTGTGGCGGATGTGATACTGAATCAGGCAGGCGGTGTAGAAGCATCAAACTATAGAACTGCGCCTTACACCAAACTGCTGCTCGGCCCGGAATATGCTTTGCTGCGGGAGCCATTCTTAAAAGCATCAAAAGCAAAAAGAGAATTACCGAAAGGCAAGCTCAAGATCCTGCTAAACCTGGGCGGCGCCGATCCAGATAACCATACCTTACAAATAGCTAAGGAACTGGCAGAAGTGCAAACTATGGCAACTATACAGGTTGTAGTTGGAAGCGCTTACAAACATTTACCTGAACTACAGGATTGGCTGCACGCGCACAAAAACTATAGACTGCACCAAAACCTGGACGCCTCACAAATGGCCAGCCTGATGAAAAAGTGTGCAGTAGCTATTACATCGGCAAGCGGCGTGGCATACGAATATGCAGCAGTTGGCGGTGTGCTTTTTGTAAAACAGACAGCCGATAACCAAGCCGGTTTATATAAATTTCTGACAGAGAACGGAGTTGCACAGGTTTATAGTTCTGATGCTTTAAAGCAGGACGTGCCGGATCAGTTTGAAGCGCAGATAGCTGTTCAACGACAGTATTTTGATGGCAACAGTGACGAACGGTTACGTCAGGTATTCCAGCAACTTAGCCTTACTACCAACCTTGCTTTGCGCCACGCTACTATAGAAGATATAAAATTGGTTTTCGACTGGAATAATGATTCTGAAGTTCGTAAGCATTCCTTTAATCCGGAGCCAATTTTACTTGAAAACCATATCCGTTGGTACAAGGCAAAACTGGAAGATGCCAGCACTACGTTTTATATTGCAGAAATAATTGGCACTCCTGCCGCACAGATCCGGTTTGATGTGAACGCTGACACGGCAACAATAAGCTACCTGATCAGCAAGGGCTTCAGGAGCAAGGGACTTGGCCACAGTGTTTTACAAAAAGGAGTCAGCAAACTCACTCGTGAGAATAAAACTATAAAAACTATAGTAGGGCTGGTGCAGAAGGATAATTTAGCCTCGGTAAGGGCATTCGAGAAAGCCGGTTTTGCCTATGACGCACCAGATCCGCAACATCCCGATGCGCACCGTTTTGTGCTGGATTTGCCTCAAAAAGTATAGATTTAAACAATCATGATCAAAGATATAAACATAGCCGGCCGCATGGTTGGGCCAAACCATAAGCCTTTTATCATTGCCGAAATGTCGGGCAACCATAACCAGTCGCTGGAGCGCGCGCTGGCTATAGTGGATGCTGCTGCCGATGCAGGGGCCGATGCCATAAAGCTGCAAACCTACACCGCCGACACCATGACATTGCCGGGCGCTTTCACTATTGAGGACCAAAATTCGCTTTGGAAAGGCCGCGAACTATACGACTTGTACAAAGAAGCTTACACGCCCTGGGAGTGGCATAAACCAATTTTCGAAAGAGCAATAGAGCGAGGCATGATCGCTTTTTCGTCGCCTTTTGATGAAACTGCTGTTGATTTCCTTGAAGAACTAGGCGCTCCGGTTCATAAGATTGCATCGTTCGAGAACACTGACCACCCACTGCTGCGCAAAGTGGCTGCTACCGGCAAACCGGTTATTATGAGCACAGGCGCTGCTACTGTGCAGGAAGTAGCCGAAGCGGTAGAGGTTTTGCGTAATTCCGGTTGCAAGGAGCTTATCTTACTGAAGTGTACAAGTACCTATCCATCTACCCCCGAAAACACGAACCTGCTAACAATACCGCACATGCGCGAACTATACGGCGTGCAGGTCGGCCTGTCGGACCATACCATGGGTGTGGGTGCAGCAGTGGCTGCAGTGGCATTGGGTGCTACCGTTATTGAGAAACATTTTACACTGCGTCGTGCTGATGGCGGGGTGGATTCTGCTTTTTCGCTGGAGCCGGAAGAGCTGCAAATGTTAGTGGTGGAATCGGAAAGGGCGTGGCTGGCGATGGGGCATGTACAGTATGGCGTTCAGAAGGCCGAAGAAAAAAGCCGTTTGTTCAAACGCTCAGTATATGCAGCCCAGGATATTAAAGCCGGCGAAACACTTACCAAAGAAAATATCCGGGTTATTCGTCCGGGACTAGGCTTGGCACCAAAACACTACGACGAACTACTGGGTAAACCTGCAGCTACCGATATTAAAGCCGGAACTCCGTTCACCTGGGACATGGTATAGCCCATGAAGAAATGGTACACCCTCTATAACAACATCTTACACCTGCACTTTTCAGAAGGCTTTTATAGTTTACCGGAGAGTGCCAGGAACGCCGTATCTCCTGCCCAACCGCCTAAACGCTTTTTAAAAGTAGCCGGCTATAGTTTGATCAGGCTGATCGGGAACATGTTTAAGCAGGTGAAGCAACCAGAGAAACTGCAGGGAAAGGTGTGGTTGTATGTGGTAAGCCAGAATAATTACGACAGCCTGAAGTTTATAGAAGCAGGTTTGTCTGATGCTGTTTTTGTGGCCGGTCAAAGTAAGGATATCGGGAAATACAATGCTATAGTTAACCGGCTGTCGCTTCGCAGAAAAGTAGTTTATTACTATAAATTTCTGCCACTCTACCTGGAGTTCCTGAAACACAAAAAAGAAAGCACACTTCGTTTTTATGATGTGCTGTTTGATGCTGTCGGGTTTTATGAAGTGTACCTGCAGAAGCTGCGAAAATACAAGCCAGCAACTATAGTTTTCGCTAACGACCACAACCCCGATGCACGTGCCATGTTGCTTGCCGCAAAAGCTGCCGGAATCAAAACAGCTTATATTCAACATGCCAGTATAAGCCCGATCTTCCCGCCCCTGCAGTTTGACCTGAACCTGTTGGAAGGCCAGGACGCGCTGGATAAATATAAATTATGCGGGCCTGTGGAAGGCAAAGTAGAGTTGATCGGAATGCCGAAAGCTGATGCGTATGTCAACTATAGAAACCACAAAAGAAAAATAAAAACTATAGGAATTGGCTGCAACTTGATGGATGATATTTCGGAGGTAGAAAAGTTATTGTGCCAGTTGACTCTAGATTTCCCAACTATAAATTTTATCCTTCGCCCCCACCCACGCGATACCCGCAGCTATAGCGCTATCACAGCTATAAGCTCCAACATCAGCATTTCAGATGGACGTACAGAACCGACCTTTGATTACCTGCGCCGGATTGATGTACAGTTAAGCGGAAACTCTGGTATACACCTGGAAGCTGTTTTGCTAAATGTTTGGTCGATATTTTATAATATGAACACGAAGGAGAACCTGCACGATTACTATGGTTTTATAGCACAAGGCTTGGTGGATGCTTGTACAGACTATGAGGGCTTGAGGGCATTACTACAGGAGCATCTGCAAAACAAACCTGACGTGTACCAGCGGGCTGCTTACTATAACGCTACCGTTGGTACCGAATATGATGGTAGAAGCGGTGAACTGGCATTGCTTCACATCAAATCAATTTTAAAATAGGGAAATCTCTATTATATTTAGATTACTAAAATTACAATCATATTTTATTCAGCGCCCTTGAAAACAACTCTAAACTTCCTGTTAGTTTTAATACTCCTTTCAGTTTCGAATTTATCAAGTGCACAGGGGCCTGGCAAGGCTATTAGTTTAGATGGAAATGATGATTATATAGAATGCGGGACTAATAATAGAGGAATTACATCAACTATTACTGCAGAAGCTTGGGTCAAGACCAGTTCTTATAAATACCATTGGATAGTTGGCAAATATGACAGAGATGCTCAGGGTGGCTATCATTTAATTATCAAAGAGGGAAAAGCAGCATTTGCTGGCAGAGATGGCTCTGGGATTTATAAAATATCAGGTTATTCCAGCGTGTTAGTTAATGATAATCAATGGCACCACCTTGCCGGGGTTAGCGAAAACGGTACCTGGCAAATTTATGTAGATGGCATTTTACAGAACCAATTAGTTTCTGGCTACAACGCTACCAATCTGACAAGCACAGCCATGATGGCAATTGGAAAAGATTTCCTGGCAAATAATGAAAACTATAAAGGCCAGGTAGATGAAGTCAGAATATGGAAAAGAGCGCTTTCTCAAGATGAGATCCGCCAGAATATGTGTCAGAAAGTTCTACCTACATCTACCGATCTTGTAGCTTACTTTAATTTAAATGATGGTACAGGCAGCACTATACAGGACTTAAGTGCATCAAAAATAAACGGTACCTTTAAAAACATGAGCCCAAGTTCAGCCTGGGTTATTTCAGGTGCGCCGATAGGCGATATAAGCGTATACAGATATACAAACAAATGGGATAGCTCACTTGAGTTGGTCACTACTAATGTTTCAAACTTCTCTGTATTAAATGTTGATCCAACTATAATGGGCTTTCATCTTTACAAGGTCAATTCACCACCGGCGCAAACAAATGGCATAAATAATGCTCAGACAGTAGATGCCTATTTTGGCGTTTTTAAAGTTGGAAACAGTAACAAAAAGTATAAAGTGTCTTATAAAGATTATGCGCTTACGTGTGGCATTACTTTATACAGACGTTCAGATAATACTGCCTCAAGCTGGCAAGCAGTAGCCGATACTATAAATTCACCTGTTATACGCTATAATAACGCTTTTAATTATGGTGAATTTGCGATAACCTCTCGTAACCTGCCTTCAACAAATACAGAAGCTTCAGAATACTTGTCCTGTAACGATACCCCTGTAACCTTAAAGGCTCCAATCAGTCAGAATTCTGTATACTTATGGAGTAACGGGCAAACATCACAAGCTATTCAGGTTAAAGCAGCAGGTACCTATAGTGTAACAACTACAACTTCCCAAGGCTGTCAAATAATCACAAATTTTAATGTGGAAGCTGACGAATGCCCTATCATCCCAAACATCATCACGCCTAACAACGACGGCAAGAATGACACCTTTGTGGTAGGTGGCTTAAACATTGATAACATCGACATAGAGATATTTAACCGTTGGGGCAAAAGCATCTACAAACGTTCGGGATATGATAATACCTGGACTACCGGAGCTACCGGAATTTACTACTACAACATAAAAAGCCGGCTTACCAAAAAAGACTATAAAGGCTGGTTAGAGGTTGTAAAGTAACTATAGTTGCCCTTATTTTATTTATTCATACAAGCCCCAAAACCTTTACCTTTGCTACCTGACTTTAGCCAATGAGTAGAACTTTACAGCGCGAAGGTATCTGGAACACCGTGATCTCGTATGCCGGTATCGCGATCGGTTACGTGAACGTGATCCTGCTTTTCCCGAACATCCTGAACGAAGAACAGGTGGGCTTGACGCGCCTTTTGCTTACCATTTCCGAAATGTTTGCCCAGTTTGCGGCACTCGGTTTTGTAAACATGAGCGTGCGCTACTTCCCCTACTTCCGCGACAAAGCAAAACAACACCACGGTTTCCTGTTTCTGCTGCTCTCGGTGCCTATGCTGGGTTTTGGGCTAATAACAATCCTCTTTCTGCTGTTTAAGCCAGCTATATCCGACTATTACCGCGAAAACTCCGGCCTTCTGTTGGATTACTATTACTACATCATACCGCTGGCCTTTTTCACGCTGTTGTTCAACCTGTTCACAGCTTACCTCCGGTCGCTTTTCAAAACTATAGTTTCGTCGTTTGTAAAGGATTTCCTGTCGCGCTTCCTGATTCTGGTGCTACTGGTGGTGTATACATTCGGCGTGATGGATTTCCATACGTTTGTGGTGCTGTATGTGGGCATTAACTCGGCTATTGCGCTGGTGCTGATGGTGTATACCATGTGGCTTAAACAGTTTCACATCAGGCCGTCGCTGGCGGTGGCTGCCGGTATAATTCCGTTGCGCGAAATGCTGTTCTTCGGGTTGTTCACGTTCATGGGCAACGTGTCGGTTACCATCATCAAAACTGTGGATCAGGTCATGATCAGTGCTGTTAGTCTCGGCGCTAATGGTATCTACACCACAGCATTTTTTATTACCAGCGCCATTATTACGCCGGCACTGGCCATCTATAAAATTGCCTTTCCGCAGGTAGCCGAGTTCTGGAAAGACAAGAACCTGCCGGGCCTAGGTAAGTTCTATAAACAGATTACGCTCATCAACCTGATTATCGGTTTACTTCTTTTCGTAGGCATTTGGGCGAATATTGATAACCTGTTCTCGTTTATGCCAGAAACGTACCGTCAAGGCAAATACGTGGTACTATTACTGGCTATAGCCCGACTCGTAGACCTGGCAACCGGCATCAACGGCATCATCCTGGCTACTTCCGACAAATACCGCTGGGACCTTCTTTTTAATATCGTACTGGCCGGCCTTACTATCTGGACCAACTATATTTTTATACCCCTTTATGGCATGAATGGCGCCGCTTTTGCAACTATGCTGTCGCTGGTTTTCATCAACCTGTTGCGGATGTTCTTTGTGCAGTGGATATACAAAATGCAACCATTCGCCTGGAGTTCAGTGGGTATAACTATAATTGCAGCTGTTGCGCTGGGCGTTTCTTATCTGATTCCTTACCTCGGCAATGTGTTCCTGGATATAGTCGTGCGCTCCGTGGTGATAACTATAGTTTACGGGTCGCTGACGCTGGGCTTTAAAGTATACCCGGAGCTGAATGACTGGGTGCGAAAGCTTATAAGAACCTACACTGGGTGGTAATTACCTATCTGGCTGCAACCCTCGTTTTATGGAGCCGTTAACCTGAGTTAAGTATCTCTATAAGACTATACTATGACACAGAAATTTTATACTTACCTCTCTTTCTCCCTGGCCTTGCTATTCTTCTGCAACTGCAACGGGGACCGCGACAACACAAACCAGGAAGCACTCCAAAACTATAAGAATTTTGTAACGCAGGTAGAAAAAGATACTGCCCGCGCTATAGATGGTTCCGAACCTGACAGTATCTGGCTGACACGGACCAACACCCTGCTCTTACAGCATGATAGCCTTGAGAACCAAGCCTTAATAGCCAAAGATTATTACTCGCCAGAGCAGGAACAGGAATTTGAGGACCTGGGTAATCGTTTTGAGGAAGCTGAAGGAAAGATTAAGGTGAAGCAGGAAGAAATCAGCAAACGCTACAAAATGCGTAAAGACATGCTTGGCTTAAAAGTGCAGACTGATGATATGTCGGTGCTAACGGCAGCGGACCTGGCTCCTACTTACAAACATTTTGTAGAACAAGTAAATGCAAACTATAAAAACTATACCTACACAGATTGGCAACTGATTGAAGGCTGGTGGAATGCGTTGAGTAACAGAGCCGAAGGCCTGTCAAAAGAATTGACGCCGGAAGCTCAGTCTGAAATTGAAGCGGCCAGAAACGAATACATCCGCATCCGGAAAGACGCGAACATCACCCAGCCAGCAGATTAATTAGTAATTGGCTGTCGTGAACGCGAAGGTTTCTTTATTAGAGTCTAGTACCTTACCGCTTTCGCACTTAAGTACCCGTTTCGGGTAACGGTTGATGATCTCGTAGTTGTGCGTTGCCATCAGTACGGCCGTACCGCTGTTGTTGATCTCCATGAAAAGCTGCATGATGCCATCGGCTACGATCGGGTCAAGGTTACCCGTTGGTTCATCAGCAATAAGTATAACCGGCTCGTTCAGCAGGGCGCGGGCAACAACAATACGCTGCTGCTCTCCACCCGAAAGCTGGTGGGGCATTTTGTTCGCAGCTGAGTCCAGGCCTACACGCATCAGCACTTCCGAAATACGTTGCTTTATCTTGCTCTTATCCTTCCAGCCGGTTGCGCGCAGCACAAAACTCAGGTTCTCGGCTACGCTACGGTCAAACAGCAATTGGAAATCCTGGAAAATGATACCGATACGGCGACGCAGAAAAGGTATCTTTTTACGCGGAAGTTTAGTTAAATTAAAATCAGAGATGAACGCAGAACCTGTTAACAAAGGCAGGTCAGCGTAAAGAGTTTTCAGTAACGAACTTTTCCCGCTGCCTGTGCGCCCTACAAGGTACACAAACTCACCTTTTTCAATATCAAAACTTACGCCACTCAATATGGTGTTGCTGTCCTGGTAAACAGCTACATCGCGAAGGGATACTACGGGTGAAGAAGAAAAACTCATTTATACTTAACGCTACTTAAATCTCTAATTTCTGCAGTTTACCAAATTCCAACGACTCTATCAAAGCCGCCAAGGCATCTTCCTTCCCTTCCAGACCATAACGATCCAGATTTTTCAATGGTCGGTCGGCCCGGAAATACGCTATGAGCACGAAGTTGGCATCGCGCAGCTGTATGTAATCCGGAATTTTAGCCTTGCCTTTTACTTTGATGATATACATTGATTGGAGAATTAAAAATTAGTAATGACTAATAATTAATTAATAGAACTATAAATGAACAATGATTAATGAGCTGAAAAAGCAGAGAACGATGTCCCTATTTTTCATTACTCATTAACCATTATTCATTAAAAGAGTTATTTATTGCCTTTGGCGTGGTCAGCCAAAAACTTAGACAAACCAATATCAGTAAGTGGGTGGTTCAGCAGGCTTGTAATTACGTTAAGCGGGCAGGTTACCACATCAGCACCAATCTCAGCGCACTGCACCAGGTGCATTACGTGGCGAACCGAAGCAGCCAATACCTGTGTCTGGTAGCCATAGTTGCTGTAGATCTGCACGATCTGATCGATCAGTTGCATACCGTCTGTAGAAACATCATCTAAACGACCAACGAACGGAGAAACATACGTTGCACCAGCTTTAGCAGCCAAAATAGCCTGGCCAGCAGAGAATACCAGCGTGCAGTTAGTTTTTATGCCTTTTTCGCTGAAATAACGGATCGCTTTCACGCCGTCGCGTATCATAGGCACTTTTACCACGATGTTCGGGTGCAGCTCAGCTAAGAATTCGCCTTCTTTAATGATGGTTTCATAATCTGTGGCAATAACTTCAGCACTGATGTCACCGTCAACGATCTCGCAAATTTTCTTGTAATGCGCCATTACATTGTCGTGGCCGAAGATACCTTCTTTCGCCATCAGCGATGGGTTGGTAGTAACGCCGTCCAGTACACCAAGATCGTGCGCTTCCTGAATTTCCTGCAGGTTTGCAGTATCGATAAAGAATTTCATAATAGATGGGATGTTTATAGTTACAAAGCTAAACTATAAATCCTGAAACCGGAAAGAAAGCGGATAATTTTAAGGTGGCTGGGGATGAGCCTTGAGGTATGGGCAAAAAAAAGTGGCAAACCAACATCGCGCCGCTTCGACCGCCTACCCTTGCTACCTTCCGGTCCTGGGGGATTTGGCAGGAGCTGGCCGTGCCGATTTGCCGTTACAAAAGTACGTAAATTCTGATGCAATGCAAACTATAGAACTATAAAATCTGATATAATTCGACTCATTAACTATAAATCACATATTGTCAGATGATTTCATTTTAATCCAATCTACTATCATATCATTTATAGCGTAGCTGAAGGGTATTATGTGTCCTATAGTCTAATTAGTCTTCAACCTGAACCAAGTCATAGTTGCAAATTACTTCTAATCCTGGGAGCTTTACTAACCTATAGTTTCATTTCCAGCTTTGGTGCCCTCACGGCCGGGAGGCCCCGTCTTCGGGCATCGCGCTGTGCGAATTTCTTTTGCTCCTGCGTCGCAATGCCTGCGGCACTAGATATTCACAAGGCGCTCAACCCAAAGACTATGATATTTCTCATAGCATCTGCTGAACTATAGTTTGAACCGATAAGCTTCGAGATTTATCGTGGTCATAGTTCCGTAGGGACAGGTCGCGACCTGTCAGATCTTAGGCTGTAACTATAGAACTATAGCTACCAATTATAGCAACAACAGAAATTCCCCTCTTGGGAGGGGCAGGGGTGGGTTAAGATGCCAACAATAAAAAGATATCTCCAAGCGATAACTATAAAACAACAACCGAAGAAATTACTGAAATCCTCAACCGCCCAGCACATATCTTCAAAACTATTGGCAATTACTATAAAAGCACCTTACCTTTGCGCATGCCAGAAAAAATTCTCATCCTCGACTTTGGCTCCCAATATACCCAGCTTATAGCAAGACGGGTTCGCGAGCTTAATGTATACTGTGAGATTTACCCGTACAATAATGTACCTCCCCTCTCAGATGATGTAAAAGGTGTAATCCTGTCAGGTAGCCCCTGCTCAGTACGCGACGCCGAACACCCAACTATAGATCTCGATCAGTATTTAGGCAAATTGCCGGTACTGGGCGTATGCTATGGGGCGCAGCTGATTGCACATGAGAGCAAGGGTGAAGTAACGCCATCAACAATCCGCGAATATGGCCGTGCAAGGCTTTCGGAGCTACACAATGCCAACCGCCTGATGAAAGAACTCACTCCCGGTTCTGTAGTCTGGATGTCGCATGGCGATACGATAAAGGAAGTTCCGGACAATTTCGAGATTATTGCCAGTACCGAAACCGTACGTGTAGCGGCATACAAGCTACGCGATCAGGAAACCTACGGCATTCAGTTCCACCCCGAAGTAACGCACTCCGACGAAGGAAAAACCTTATTAAGAAACTTTGTAGTTCACATCTGTGAGTGCCAGCAAGACTGGACTTCTGACCAGTTTGTGGATGCGACCGTTGCGGATTTAAAGCAACAGCTTGGTGATGACAAAGTAGTTCTTGGACTTTCAGGTGGAGTGGATTCTAGTGTGGCTGCCATGCTCATCCATCATGCCATTGGTAAAAACCTGTATTGCATATTTGTAGACAACGGCCTGCTACGCAAAGACGAGTTCGAAAATGTTCTTGACTCTTATAAGCACATGGGCCTGAATGTGAAAGGCGTTGATGCGAAAGATAAGTTCTATTCGGCCCTTGCTGGTTTAACTGACCCGGAAGACAAACGCAAAGCCATTGGCCGTGTGTTTATCGAAGTGTTCGACGAGGAAGCCCATAAAATTGAAGACGTGAAGTGGCTGGCGCAGGGTACCATTTACCCGGACGTGATCGAGTCGCTGAGCGTAAAAGGACCTTCGGCAACTATAAAATCGCACCACAATGTAGGTGGCCTGCCCGACTTTATGAAACTAAAAGTGGTAGAACCGCTTAAGACCTTATTTAAAGACGAAGTGCGACTGGTAGGTAAAACCCTGAAAATTGATGATGCCATTCTAGGCCGTCACCCGTTCCCGGGTCCCGGCCTTGCCATTCGTATCATGGGCGATATTACGCCGGAAAAGGTACACGTATTGCAGCAAGTAGATCATATCTTTATCAGCAACCTGAAAAAATCAGGCTTGTATGATGATGTGTGGCAGGCTGGGGCTATACTTACTCCTCTACAGTCAGTGGGTGTAATGGGCGATGAGCGTACTTATGAAAATGTAGTTGCCCTTCGTGCTGTAACAAGTATAGATGGCATGACCGCCGACTGGAGCCGCTTACCATATGAATTCCTGGCTGATGTTTCGAACGAGATCATAAATAAAGTAAAAGGCGTAAACCGCGTAGTATACGACATCAGCTCAAAACCACCGGCAACTATAGAGTGGGAATAAGTTAATGCATGAATTTTGATTGAATAAATGAGTGATTAACAATAATAATTCACTCATTTACTCAATCACTCCTTCAAAATTAAAAATATGAAGAACAACTTCTGTAAGCGTTTATTTTTTGTGTTATCGCTGACGCTGGCCACACCTGTTTTTGCACAGCAGAACGAAGATGTAACCTATAGTAACGGTAAAATACTGTTGCAACAGCAGCGCTACGAACAGGCAATGGCTGAATTTATGCCGCTAACTATAGCCAGTTCTGCATATGCCCCGGAAGCTTCATATTTTTATGCCTTATCAGCTTTTAAAGCTAAAAGATACAAGGAATCGCAGGAAATGCTGCAGCAACTAAAATCTCAGCATCAGGATTGGGAGCAGATGAATGACGCTACTTACCTGCTGTCCAACGTACTGTTTGAAAGAGGTAACTACGACGAGGCACTAACGCAATTACAACAGCTCGCCAATACCCCACTTGCTAACGAAGCAGCCTCCCTGGAACGCTTTTATCTTCAGAAACTGACTGATAAAAAGGAGTTTGAAAAACTGGTGCAGCGTTACCCAAACGACAAGGTGCTGGGAAAAACATATGCCGACAAATTGATAAGTGTATGGTATAACCCAGCAAACAAAGCAACTTTAGAGCGCTTGATAAGTAAGCACAATTTAGATCGTAGCAAGTATCTGAATGCAGCAGCCCGCCGAAAGCAAGGTTATAATGTAGCACTCCTCCTTCCGTTCCAGTTAAACCAGGACCTGAGCCATAATGTACGTAAGAACCAGTTCGTAAACGACCTGTATGCGGGCATGCAGCTAGCTCAGGATGTAATGGAAGAGCAGGATATAAAGCTTAACCTTTTCACCTACGATGCCGGAACGGATACCTCAACTGTAAACCGTATTTTCAGTTTACCCGAAGTAAAGCAAATGGACCTGGTAATAGGACCGGTTTATAAAAGCTCAGCCCCTATCGCTACCAGATTTGCCCAACAAACCGGCATCCCGGTAATCAATCCATTGTCGCAGGATATAGAAATAGCCGGGCAAAATAGTAATGTATTCCTTTTTGAGTCTTCGGTAGCTACGCAGGCGCGCCAGGCTGCTGCTTATGCTTACAATACCTTCTCTCCTAAAACAGCCGTCATTCTTTTCGAAAAATCAAACGACGACACAACCTTTGCTTACTATTATAAAGAGCATTTCAAAAAACTGGGAGGAAAAATTAAGGCGTATAAAAAGATCAACTCAGCCCAGTCCACTACCACAGCTTCTACCTTCAAAAACCTGGTATTAACAGAAGTGGGCCACATGGCGGTTTTCTCCGATAAAATGACTGCTGCCGTAAATGCTACAAGTAAACTACAATCAACAGCAGCACAATTACCACTCATAACCTACCAAAGCTGGCTAAATATTAACCAAATTACCTTGCGTCAGCTCGATAATCTTGAAGTGTATTTCATAAGCCCTAAGTTTGTGGATGCTACATCACCTGCGGTAAAAGATTTCAGAGAACGCTATCTAAGTCGATATAACATCCCGCCTTCGGTATATGCTTATGCAGGTTTCGAGATGCTGTATTTTTATGGCTCGATGCTGCAACAATATGGTCCTAACCTGACGCAGGCTTTACTGGAAACCGGCATTAAACCTGGCGCCCTTTACCCTGCTGTAGGCTACACAAACCGATCAGACAGAAACCAATTACACCCGGACAACCAGTTTGTACCGATCATTAAATTAGAAAACCTTCAACCTATAGTTGTAAACACGGTTTACTAACTATACCATAAAAACTATACCGATGAAGACAGCACCCATCAGTGAAGAACTGTTTCAGAGAGCTAAAAACTTTATACCTGGCGGCGTAAATTCACCTGTAAGAGCTTTCAGAGCTGTAGGTGGCAACCCGCGCTTCATAAAATCAGCCAAAGGCGCCTACTTATTCGATGAAGACGGTAACCGTTACATGGAATTCATAAACTCGTGGGGACCTATGATACTGGGCCATGCCGCTGAAATTGTACAGGAAGCTGTAATGCAGGCAATTCCTAATTCTTTATCCTTTGGTGCGCCTACCCGCAAAGAGATTGAGATAGCCGAACTGATCATCAGCATGGTACCTAGCATCGAAAAAGTGCGCATGGTTAACTCTGGTACTGAAGCAACTATGTCGGCCATCCGTGTGGCGCGTGGCTATACTGGTCGCGATAAAATGATCAAATTCGAAGGCTGCTATCATGGCCACGGCGATTCTTTCCTGATAGCTGCCGGTAGTGGTGCTATTACCCTTGGTGTTCCGGATAGCCCGGGTGTAACCAAAGGCGTTGCTAATGATACGCTTACTGCTCCCTATAACAACCTTCAGGCTGTACAGACATTAGTTGATGCTAACAAAGGACAGGTAGCAGCTATTATTTTAGAGCCTGTTGCAGGTAACATGGGTCTGGTACTTCCAACTCAGGAGTTCCTGCAGGGCTTGCGCGACCTGTGTACCAAAGAAGGCATTGTGTTGATCTTTGATGAAGTGATGACAGGTTTCCGTCTGGCACCGGGCGGAGCACAGCAATTGTTCGGCGTTACACCGGATATGACCACCTTAGGTAAAATTATAGGTGGCGGTATGCCGGTTGGTGCTTATGGCGGTAAAAAAGAGATCATGGATTGTGTGGCTCCTGCCGGTCCGGTTTACCAGGCGGGTACTTTATCAGGTAATCCAATTGCGATGTCGGCTGGCATGGCCATGCTGAACTATTTGAAAGACAATCCGCAGGTTTATACGCAGCTAGACGAAACGACAGAGCGCATGATCACAGGCATGAGTAATAACATGCAGCAGCTTGGCTTGAACTATATGATCAATAAGGTTGGCTCCATGTTCACGATCTTCTTTACAGACCAGCATGTTACAGATTTCGACAGCGCTAAAACGTCGAACACTGCTTTATTTGGCCGTTACTTTAACGAAATGCTGCAGCGTGGCATATACCTTGCTCCATCTCAGTACGAGTCACTGTTTGTTTCTACAGCCATCACACCAGAATTAGTTGATGAATATGTACAGGCAAATTATGAGGCGCTGAAAGCTATTCAGGGTTAAAACCTATAGTTATAACTATAAAATAAAGCGGCAGTGCCTGTAAATGGTGCTGTCGCTTTATAGTTTATTTTGGTGTATATAGCCTTAATTCATTACTTTTACACTCAACTTTTTAGCGTGCATTTCCCATGATCTTAACAGATAACCAGATTTTAAAAGAGATAGAAAAAGGTACTATCCTGATAGAGCCATTTAACCGTAATAGCCTTGGCACAAACTCTTATGATGTGCATTTAGGACGTTACCTGGCAACCTACCGCGATGAGATACTGGATGCACGCATGCACAATGAGATCGATGTGTTTGAGATACCGGAAGAAGGAATTGTTCTTCGCCCGGAGACGCTGTATCTAGGTGTAACATTAGAATACACTGAAACGCACGCACATGTACCTTTCCTAGAAGGTAAATCAAGTGTTGGACGTTTAGGTATCGATATTCATGCTACGGCTGGTAAAGGCGATGTGGGCTTCTGTAATACCTGGACCCTGGAAATTTCGGTTACACAACCAGTACGCGTTTATCACGGAATGCCTATTGGACAGCTGATCTATTTTGAGGTGAGCGGCGGTATCGAGAACTATTATAACAAGAAAGAAAACGCTAAATATAACAATCGCACCATTGCTCCCGTTGAATCCATGATGTGGAAGAACAACTGGTAACATTTAGTAAAAAAAATTGAAATAAAAAGGCCATTCTTTACAAGATTGGCCTTTTTGGCATAATTACTGCACTATAACTACCATAAGTCAATCAGTTGAAAATCAGAAATAAATTATCTGAAAACGGAATTAAAAACGCTCCGGATTGGTTTACAAAAAGACAACAGGGAATAAAGTAAAACAGGAAAAGACAAACACTATGAAAAGATTATTGGTATTAACATTCGCACTTTTAGGTTTCATCTTCACAGCATCAGCTAACGGAAATGAGAAAGCTGTAACTGTAGAAAACAGAGCCAATCATCTTTCTGATCAAATGATCCGTGAACTGCGCCTTAACAATTACCAGTCTAATAAGATCAGAGAAATAAACCTGGATGTAGTTGCTAAAATGATGGCTGTTGAAGCTGAGTTTAATGGCAACCAGGAACTGATAGAGCAGAAATGCAAGGCAATTTGCGCTGAGCGTGATGTGAAACTGGAAAATGTGTTAAGTACTGTACAGTATAACGACTATTTCGGTGACCGTACATACTATAGCAATTTCGATAAGGAATTTGTAGCAAGCGCTGGCCAAACAATTAACAATTCAAATGCCTTGGCTAACACGACAACTGCTAACACAGCATCAAATACGATTAACTAGTCTATATCCAATCTATAAAACAAAAGGGCCGCTAACTATAGCGGCCCTTTTGTTTTATAGTATATACTATTGATTGCTCTTCTGACGTTCAGCTTCTACGTGGTTCATCAGGTCTTCGCAAAGCGCTTTCATCTTCTGAGCCATCACGGAGTCGCTGGTAGCTGTAGCTATACTTTGTGCCATCGCTCCTATTGTATCAATGTAAAAATATTTCATCTCATCAACAGGCATATCTTTTGTCCAAAGATCAATTTTCATGGTACCGGCTTCGTCTCTGTCCCAAAGCGATATGTTGATGGCTTTCGCAAAATGTATCTTTTCTCCGGCATCAGTCGCACGCCAGCTAATGGCTTCCGGTATCTTCTGATCATCAAGAGCTATGCTAAAGTATATTTCTGACTTCTTCATTTTCTTAATTTTTAAACTTTATAGTATCTAAATCTCGTAATATGCCTGATTACATATATTACCTACAAAGTTACGCGATGCGCCACGGAATAAAAACTCTCTTTACGCTTTTTACCCTTATCACCCTGTCCGGCTGTGCCAGTATCCTGTCTAAGTCAGATAAAACGTATGCTGTTGGCTTCTATAACCTAGAGAAACTATACGATAGCAAAGCCAATGCGCGCAATATGGACTATACGCCAAACGGCTCAATGAAATGGGATGACGAACGCTATCAGCATAAACTTAAGAATTTAGCGCAGGCTATAGTTACGATCGGCGGCAAAGACGGTCCTGCTGTATTGGGCATAACAGAAGCTGAAAGTAGAAAAGTACTGGACGAGCTTGTGCAAACGCCCCCACTCAAGAAAAAGAAATATCAGGTTATTCATTTTGAGTCGGAAGACCCGCTGGGTCTGGATGTGGCCTTACTATACAACCCAAAACGCTTTAAGCCTACTCTACAAAAAGTTGTGAAAGTAGATTATCCGCAACGCAACTTTAAAGGCAAAGACATACTACTGGTAAAAGGCATGATGGCTGGCGAGCCTGTAACTATATATGTTAACCACTGGCCGCCAAACTATGGCAATACACGCCAGGGAAGCCGTAACAGACAAGCAGCTGCCAGAAAGCTGCGTCAGCAGATAGACGCAGAACTTAAAACCAACCCAGACGCTAATATTATAGTTATGGGCGACTTTGACGAAGAGCCAAAGTCAAGGATACTACAGCAAACCCTGAAAGCGAACGGCAGACCAAACCCACTCTATAAAGAAGACCTGTTTAATACCTTTTATATAAACTATGTACAGGGCCTGGGCAGCTTTCATAAGCGCGGTGACTTTAAAATGTTAGATCAGGTGCTGGTATCTAAAGGTATGCTGGACAGCAAAGGATTGGAATATGTAATGGGTTCAGCGCAGATCCACGATCCGGAATTTCTGAAATACACCTTTGGCAAGTACAAGAACACGCCAAGAACTACTTATTCGGGAACCACCTACATTGGTGGTTACTCGGATCATTTCCCGGTGTTTATAAAGGTTAAGGTAATGAAGTAAGAAGCACTCAGGCAGGAGAATACTATAAGGCGCAACTTCAGCGTCTTTTTTTTATGCCTTATAGTTTGGACTAAAATACAGAAGTCGGGCTTTGTGGGCCCGCCTTCTGCGCGTTAGGAGAAATATATATCCTTATACGTAATTGTTAAGCATTACAGGCATTACCAGCATCAAAACATTTTCGTTGTCTTCGTTGGCAAGTGGCATAAGCAAACCAGCTCTGTTCGGAGTTGAAAGCTCAAATGAGATCTCATCAGAATCCATGTTGTTCAGCATCTCAACCAGGAACTTGGCATTGAAACCGATCTCCATGTCTTCGCCATCGTACTGGCACGCTAAACGCTCATTTGCCTCGTTCGAGAAATCCAGGTCTTCAGCAGATACCTGCAACTCAGAGCCAGACAATTTCAGACGGATCTGGTGTGTAGTTTTGTTTGAGTAGATAGAGATACGCTTAACAGAGCTTAATAACGCCTGGCGCTCAATAACCAGTTTGTTAGGGTTCTGTACTGGTATCACGTTCTCATAATCCGGGTATCGCTCATCAATCAGACGGCAGATCATACGGATATTATCGAAGCTGAAGAATGCATTTGAGTTATTGAACTCTACGCGAACTGCAGTAGCTTCTGTTGGTAATGTAGATTTTAACAGCGTGAAAGCCTTACGCGGAATAATAAGCGATGCTTCCTGGCTTGTAGCAATGTCGGTACGACGGTAGCGTAACAAACGGTGACCGTCTGTCGCTACAAACGTAACGTTATCAGAACGCAACTGCACAAAAATACCTGTCATGGCCGGGCGAAGCTCATCGTTGCTAACCGCAAAAATGGTCTTGTTAATAGCACGTGCCAATACATTTGAAGGAATTTCAATGGCATTACCACCTTTAACAACCGGTACACGCGGGAAATCAGTAGCATTCTCGCCAGACAGCTTGTAACGGCCGTTGGAAGAGCTGATCTCGATCGTATAGGTTTCTTCGTCGATAGTGAAAGTAACCGGCTGGTCCGGCAGGTTCTTCAGAGTATCAAGCAATATTCTGGCAGGAGCAGCTATACGGCCGTTCTCTTTCGCTTCAACAGGCAACTCCGTTATCATAGAAGTTTCAAGGTCGCTGGCTGTGATAGTAAGTGTGCTGTCGCTTATCTCGAACAAAAAGTTCTCAAGAATCGGCACGACCGGGTTGTTGGTTACTACCCCATTTATGCTGGCTAACTGCTTAAGCAGCGCAGATGAAGAAACTATAAATTTCATTCTATATCGCTATAATGTTATTTAGGCAAAGTTAAAAATAATTCGGATTTATACTACCTATATCGGCAAAGGTTTTCGAGTTTTATACCTGTTTCGGCATGTATTTCTAGAATTTTTCGTACCTGCGTTTGCGCATATAGTAACGCGTTATACCAAACAATGCCAGCAGGGCAATCGGAGCAACCAGGTTAAGTATCTGCCAATACGTTTTGTCTTCCTGCACACGTACTCTGTCCAGTGGGCGAAGCTTGATTTCCTTGCTTCTAATATTGATAAGACCTTCTGAATCCAGCAGGTAATGGATGGTGTTCATGGCCAGTTCTTTGTTCGCAAATTTAATGTTGTTAAACCTATCGAAACCTAGTTCATAAGCCTGCCCGGTTCGTGGGTTTACATCGTTGCGAATCAGGTCGCCATCTGAGAAAACAGCAATTTTAGTTGGTACGCCCTGCTCTTTTATAGTTGTATTCGGGATTCCTTCCGGTGCACGACGGTTGCGGAACAGCGATGTAAAGGAGCCTTCCAATAAATAGCCAACCGGCTGCTCCCCTGCCTGGTATTGTTCCGGGTTCACTTCCATACGGGCTTCTTCCAGGGTTAGCGGAACAGGAGCCTGCATAATGCGCGAGTATTGAGAGGTATAAATCAGTGGCGTTTTACGGATTCCGACAGCTTTAACGGTATCTATAGTTCCGATAAACTTGCTATAAACGGCATCCAGGTTTCGGGTTACGGGGTGTTTGCTAAAGGTATTAAGAAGTGGATAAAAGCGCCAGTTGATCATTTCGGTCTGTGGCTTGCCCCCGGTAAAACCAGTTACCAACGGAATAAAACCAGAGTTCAGGTCCATGATAAGTGTTTGATTCAATCGCACGCCATAACGGAACAACATATCATCTATGTTCAGGTTATAAGGCATGGCAAACGTACCGCCTCTTCCCAAACTATCCAGATCTGCATTCAAGGCGTCAACAAAGAACACAGCCTTGCCACCGTTCATGATGAACTGGTCGATCTTAAACTTATCAGCTTCGGAGTAAGCGGAAGTTGGCTTGGCAACTATTATTAGGTCCAACCCTTTTAATGTCGGAATCTGGTCTAGGTCTCCCAAGGCAACTCTATAGTACTCCTGCAGCGAACCAAGCAGGTCGGTAGCATGCTGTTGTGGCAACTCACCTTGACCGGTAATGTAGCCTATCACTTTATTTCCCTGGAAAGCGACTTTACGCACTGCCGCGGCTAACTCATACTCCACTCCTTCCACCGACTGGTTCAGGCGCTCATCCGGCGAAGCTGCCAGGTTACCTTTTAGAAAATTAACAGCAGTCTCTTTGCCTTTGTACCGAACTATAGCTCCCGGAAATACAAGGCGTTCTACCTGCTTTCCCTCTTCGGTTGCTTTAAGGTTGGTTGGCTGTATTCCTTTCTGGGCAAGTTGCTGCATAAACTCTGTTCGCTTCTGCTCATCGGTTATCGAGTTCGGGTCGAAGAAAACAAAACGAACCTTACCATCCGAATAGATTCTGAACTCTTCCAGGGTTTCTCTGACAGACAGTTGCAAACGCTTGAACCCTGCCGGGAAATCCCCTTCCAGGTAAACTTCAACAAACACTTCTTCCTGCAGGTTTCCCAGCATTTGCTCTGTTACCGGTGCTATTGAATAGCGTTTATCTTCCGTCAGATCTAATCTAAAGAAATAGTTATAAACCAGCATGTTAACCACCACCAGTACAACTATAGCTATAACATAGCGGGTAAGGTCGCGGCGGCGTTTGCTGGTTGGCTTATTAATTTCCTGCGTTACCATTTTCTGCTGCTTAATACCAGTTTAGTTGATAGGATCATGATGGAAATTACTGTTAAAAAATACAGCACATCACGCGAGTCGACAAGCCCTTTGCTGATGGCATCATAATGGTAAGAGATACCCAATTGACTGATCGCGTAACTATAGTTTGACAAGGCCGGAATAGATGCCAGCAGGTCGAAGCCGGTGTAGATGAGATAGCACATGAACAGCGCAACTATAAACGAGATGATCTGGTTACTGGAAATAGAAGACGCAAAAACCCCGATCGCACAGAATACACCTGCCAGGAAAATCAACCCTAAATAAGAGCCAACTACAGCTGCAGAATCTACGTTGCCCTGCGGATTGCCCAGTTCGTAAACCGTATAGTAATACAGCAGCGTAGGCACCAGCGCAAATAAGGCCAGCAGCAGCGCAGCAAAGTATTTACCGAGTATAAGTTGCAGATCAGTAATGGGTTTAGTGAGTAGCAGTTCTATAGTTCCTTCACGCTTTTCCTCAGCAAACGTACGCATGGTTATAGCTGGTATCAGAAACAGGAATAGCCACGGTGCCATCGAGAAGAGCGTCTGCATATCGGCAAAACCATAGGTAAGTACGCTGCTCTCCGGGAACACCCACATAAACATACCAGTAGCCACCAGAAATACCGCAATCACCATGTAAGCGATCAGCGAGTTCAGGAAGCCATTAAATTCTTTTTTAAGTATGGATAACATCTACGATGTAATTAAAAATTATGAATTAGAAATTAGAAATTAAGCGGCCTGAGTTGCGAACTATAGTTATTGGCGAGCTTTTCTCTCCTCATCTCTAATTTTTAATTTTGAATTTCTAATTATTTAGTCAATTGTTGGAAAATCTGTTCGAGTGAGTTTTCTTCCTGGCGAAGTCCAACCAACGGCCAGTTCTGTTCAGCCGCGATCCGGAAAACAGATGCGCGTATATCTGCGTCCTTACTGGATGTAATGCGGTAGGTATTGTTTTGCACCAGTTCCACTTTCTCAACACCAACTATAGTTTGCAGCTGATCTATGTTTATCGGTTGCTCAAATTCTACCAGGGTTGATTTTCCTCCCCTGTTACCGGCCTGCAGGCTTGCCACATCGCTGTTAGCTACCAGTTTGCCACGATTTATGATCACGACACGATCGCAGATAGCAGTAACTTCCTGCATGATGTGGGTGGAGAAAATAACGGTTTTGTTCAGCCCGATGCGTTTGATAAGTGAGCGGATCTCTACGATCTGGTTCGGGTCGAGGCCGGTAGTTGGTTCATCCAGGATAAGTACCTGCGGGTCGTGCACGAGGGCCTGCGCCAAACCAACCCGCTGCCGGTAACCTTTCGACAGTGCTCCGATCTTTTTACCCTGTTCCAATGTCAGGCCGCATAATTCAACCATTTCCTGTATGCGTGCTTTTGCTTGTTTGCCTTTCAGGCCATAAACAGACGCAACAAACTCCAGGTACTCATGCACATACATATCCAGGTAAAGCGGGTTATGTTCCGGTAGGTAGCCAACCATGCGGCGCACAGCTATCGGGTCCTGCACCACATCGTGGCCATTCACAACTATAGTTCCGGAGGTTGGTGGCAGGTAACAGGTCGCGATCTTCATGGTCGTGGATTTACCGGCACCGTTAGGACCCAGGAAACCCAGTATCTGCCCTTGCTCTACCGTAAACGAAATGTCATCTACAGCGCGCTGCTCCCCGAATATCTTGGTAAGGTTCTTTACTTCTACAGACAAAGTTTAGTTAATTAAGAATGACGAATTAAGAATACAAAAGAGAATTCTTAAAATGTAGCTACCTAAAAAGCTGGGCTCAAAAATAGCAAAAATCCTGCCTTCCTTCTAATATTAAAAATCTTAGTCCTACTTCTGTATTCTGCCTTTTGGCATTAACGGGCGAACTTCAATATCAACGTGGTGGTAATTCGGGTGCGACTCCAGGGCATGAACTATAGTTGACGCGATGTCTTCAGGGCGCATCATGTTTTCACGTGAGGTTATGTTCTCGAAGTTATCGAAGAAGTTGGTATTAACAGAGCCCGGGTAAATGCAGGTAACTTTGATGCCATAGTTGCGAACCTCTTTATACAACGACTGCGAAATACCACGCACCGCATGTTTAGAACCACAGTAACCCGACATTTCTTCAATACCAGTAGTGCCTGCTATAGATGATATGTTAATGATGTGGCCTTCGCCCTGCTCTTTCATTTCCGGTAATACAAGGCGAGTACAGTAAAAAACACCATTTACGTTCGTCTCAAACATGGTTTGCCAGTCATCAATACTTTGCTCATCCAGCTTTCCAGCTATACCTAAACCGGCATTGTTTACCAATACAGCTATATGCACCCCTAAGCGACTTAAAGTCTGGTCGAAAGCGTTCTGTACTGAGTCCGGGTAACGCACATCGCATTCAAAGAAATGGAAATCCTGGTGCTCTAACGCAGGCTTCGTTCTGCCCCAACCGGCAACTATAGCACCTTTCTCTAACAGCGCCTCAACTGTTGATAGACCTATTCCTTTACTTACGCCGGTTACTACCGCTATCTTACCTTGTAAATCCATAGTTTTATAGTTTAATTTTGAACGTGTATTTTAATTGTTGATTGTTTAAAGGTTGAATTGTTAAATTGCTAAATGGTTAAGAAGCACAACATTGCATCTCTATATGCCCTTAACTTTATAACTTCCAAACTTTCTAACCTTCTAACTTCATTAACTCTCCAACTCCCAAACTCTTTAACTTTTAAAGGTCTCCCAACTGTGGCCTAATCAGAATTTCCTCCACAACACTATTCGCCGACATTGTATAAGCTCCCCATATAGCCTGTGCCACGTCTTCTGATTTCATAAAACGTTCCGGTGGCAGGTCTACTCCTTCCCAGCTGGCAGTTAAGGTTGCACCAGGCAGTATAGCTGTTACTTTTACGTTATGCTCTTTTGTTTCTTCGCGCAGCACCTTGGTCATGCCATACAACGCAAATTTAGATATACAATAAGAGCCGCCATTTATATAGGGTGTAATACTGGCTGTAGAACAGAGCGTGAAAATATGACCGCTACGGCGCTTTATCATATCTTTAACCAGTGTTTTAGAAATATAATAAGCACTGTACAGGTTAGTATTGATCATAAAAGGCAACGCTTCATCGTCTTCTTCTGTAATCTTTCCGGGTATAAATAAGCCACTGTTATTCACCACAACGTCCAGCTGCACCTGCAGGCTCTGCACATATTTCAGGAACAATTCTACCGACTTTCGGTCACTCAGATCGGCCTGCTGATAGAACACTTTTGAAAAAGTATACGCTTGTTCTATCTCTAACTTCAACTTTTGTAAGTCTTTTTCGTTTCGGGAGCAGGTGATGATGTGGAACCCTTCTTTTGCGAATTGTTCTACAACCGCTCTTCCAATACCTTTCGTGCCGCCTGTAACTACAATGTATCGTTGCATGTGGTATAGTTAAATTAATATGTTTCTTAATTTTAAGCGTAAGATAGGTATTAATAGAGTATTTTTGACCAAAACTTATCTAAACAACGACTCCTGGAGATCGACACCCCTATGCTGGAGCATTTCGGAAAATATTTATTATTTATGAGCACCCTGGTGGTGCGGGGCGAGTCGCCACGCATCCTCTTTAACAGAACTATAGATGAAGCTATACTCATTGGAATAAACTCCATTATGATCGTGGCTATTGTATCTACGTTCATTGGTGCCGTAACATGCGTGCAGGTTTCCTATAACCTTACGAGCGCACTTATACCTCGATCAACGATAGGCTTTATGGTGCGCGAAATGACCATACTGGAACTGGCGCCAACTATAACATCTATCGTTTTGGCTGGTAAAGTTGGGTCCAGTATTGCAGGCGGGCTTGGCACCATGCAGATAACAGAACAGGTTGATGCCCTCGAAGTGATGGGCATAAACTCTGCCAGCTACCTGGTGCTTCCTAAAATTCTGGCTTCGCTGCTGGTTTTCCCGATGCTGGTTACACTGGCCATGTTCCTGTCGATAGCAGGTGGTTATGTAGCAGGTACGTTAACAGGTGCGCTTACTGCCCAGGAATACATTACTGGTATCCGCGACGCATTCATTCCTTACAACATAGTATTTGCCCTTATAAAGTCAATCGTTTTTGCATTCCTTATCTCATCTCTGTCATCTTTCAGAGGGTATAATACATCTGGCGGAGCCCTTGAAGTGGGTGCTGCCAGTACTACAGCCGTAACAAACAGTGTTATAGCCGTGCTGATAGCGGATTACGTTTGTGCCGAGCTGCTCCTATAGTTAGATCAATCATGATAGAAATACATAACATACATAAAACGTTCGGCGATAAAAAGGTACTGGATGGCGTAAGCGGTGTTTTTGAAACAGGCAAAACAAACCTGTTGCTTGGCGCCAGCGGAACCGGTAAAAGCGTACTGCTTAAGTGTATTGTTGGCCTTGTAAAACCCGATATAGGTAGTGTTACTTTTGACGGCACTTACTTTACCAACAACAAGTTGGACATCCGCCAGGAAATACGTCGTAAAATAGGAATGCTGTTCCAGAGCTCCGCGCTCTTTGATTCGATGAACGTGCAGCAGAATGTGGAATTTCCGCTTAAGATGCTTACCCCGGACATGAGCAAAAGCGAACGCATGGACCGTGTTAACTTCTGCCTCAAGCGTGTCGGATTGGAGGGTTCTAATAAGAAAATGCCATCTGAACTGAGTGGTGGTATGAAAAAACGCGTAGGTATTGCACGCGCCATTGCCCCAAACTGTACCTACCTGTTCTGCGACGAACCAAACTCCGGTCTCGACCCGTTGACAGCGCTAAAGATTGATGAGCTCATAAAGGAGATTACCGAAGAATACAACATTACAACTATAGTTGTAACCCACGACATGAACTCTGTTATTGAAATCGGCGATAAAATCATGTTCCTGTACGAAGGCAAAAAACTATGGGAAGGTACCCGTGACGAGATCATGGACACCGATATCAGGGAACTAAACGAGTTTATATTTGCTAACCGCCTGATGCGCGATGCTAAAAAAGTGGAGGAAGAAGAACGTGAGGAAGAACGCGAAGAACAGCAGGAAACTAAAAGCGAGAATCAGCAACTATAGCTTAACTCAACCAACTATAAAACAAAAGGCTTCCGGGTAACCAGAAGCCTTTTGTTTTATAGTTGAATTACTTTTTAGAACGAGTATAACATACCGGCTACAGTTGCAGACATCATACAAGCTAATGATGCACCTAACAAGGCCAGTAATCCCAGCCTCGAGATGTTGCCCTGCTGGCTTGGCGCCATACTACCAATACCACCCACCTGAATGGCAATGGAACTGAAGTTAGAAAAACCACAAAGCGCATATGTAGCCATAATAATAGACTTTGTTGATAACGTACCTGCAGCTTTCATATCAGCAAGATCCAGGTAAGCAACGAATTCATTTACTGCTGTTTTCTGGCCAAGCAAACTACCTACCTGTAAGGTATCAACCCAGGGCACACCCATTATAAAGGCAAACACCCGGAAGATCTGACCCAGGATATACTGGAATGAGAAACCATCGAACTGGCCGCTCGTGCTGGCAATTACCAGTTCGTTAAGTCCGGTAACTGCACCAATTTTCATTAATGCATAGTTTAATAGCGCTATAACTGCAATAAAGGCTAGCAACATCCCACCTACGTTGGCAGCAAGTCTCAACCCATCAGCTGCCCCCCTCGAAACGGCATCGATCAGGTTTACACCAATCTGCTCCTGGTTTACTTCCAGCCTGGTGTTGATCTTGTCTCCTTCGGTTTCAGGTACCAGCATTTTGGCAAGCACTATACCTGCTGGGGCATTCATAATAGAGGCAGTCAGTAAGTGAGCTGCAAAAACAGCCTGCTGTGCAGGGTCGCTACCACCCAGGAAAGATACATATGCAGCCAGTACACCACCAGCCAGTGTAGCCATACCGCCTGTCATCAAACACATCAGCTCAGAGCGCGTCATGTGCGGTATGAAAGGTCGCACTAAAAGCGGTGCTTCCGTCTGGCCCATAAATATGTTACCAGCTGCAGAAAGGCTTTCAGCACCAGATAAGCGCATCCCTTTCGACATCACCCAGGCAATACCATACACGATCTTCTGCAGAACGCCTAAATAGTATAAACCAGAAGAAACAGCTGAGAAGAATATGATTGTTGGAAGAACGTTGAAGGCAAATATAAAGCCTAGTCCGGCATTTTGAGAAGGGTCGGCAAGGTTACCGAACAGGAAACGGGCGCCTTCGTTTGAGAAACTTAGTAATTTAACAAAGGCCCTGCTGACAAAAGCAAAGCTGTCGGCCACAAGCGGCACTTTGGTTACCAGCACTCCAAAAAGTAACTGCAGGAAAACACCATAAGCTACAATTCTCCAGTTGATTGATTTTCTGCTGGTTGAAAACAGAAAACCAATAGATAACAGGGCTACAAGGCCTAGTAATCCTCTAAAAATATCAAACATAAAAAGGCTAAAAATTTGTCAAAAATAAGGCTTATAAGTTATAAAACAAAAAGTCCTGCACCGGAATGGCGCAGGACTTTTAAAGCAATAATTTAGCTATCTTAATTGCGTTTATTTAGCTCGTCACGGATCTTGGCTGCCTTTTCGTAATCCTCTTTCTCAAGTGCTTCATTCAGCATTTTGTTAAGCTCATCAACCGAGGTCTGGTTTAACGGTTCTTTAGAACTGCTGCTGCTGGCGGAACTAGCGCTCTTTACAGTTGCTGCTTCTTCGCTGTCCTCTTCCTCCTCTTCCAGGTCGCTTAAAATAATGCCGGCTTCAGAAAGTACGCTCTCTACAGTGTAGATTGGAACCCCGAAGCGCAGCCCTATAGCAATGGCATCTGACGGACGTGCATCCAGTTCAAACTCCTTCTCGCCATCGGTGCACATGATTTTCGAGTAGAACACCCCTTCCTTCAGGTCCGAAATTAAAACTTCGGTGATGCTGACATTTACCTGCTCAGCAAACGACTTGAACAGGTCGTGGGTAAGCGGGCGGTTAGGGTTTATCTTTTCGATCTGGATCGCGATAGATTGTGCCTCAAACATACCGATAATAATCGGCAGCCTTCTGTTTCCATCTTTCTCGCCGAGCACAAGCGCAAACGAGCCCGTTTGCGACTGGCTGGAAGAAAGTCCGAGTATCTCTAATTGAATTTTTTTCACAATTAAGCCTTCTTAGTCTATTTGTCAAGGGCCTTGGCGGCCTCTATTAATTTAGGAACTACGTCAAAAGCGTCTCCAACGATGCCATAATCGGCAGCTTTAAAGAACGGCGCTTCCGGATCCTTGTTAATAACGACAATAACTTTAGAAGAGTTAACACCTGCTAAGTGCTGAATAGCACCCGAAATACCGATAGCAATATACAGGTTAGGGCTTACCGTGATACCAGTCTGGCCAACATGCTCGTGGTGAGGTCTCCAGTCAAGGTCAGATACAGGCTTAGAGCAGGCTGTAGCAGCACCAAGCGCTTTGGCAAGGTCCTCAACCAAGTGCCAATTCTCAGGTCCTTTCAGACCGCGTCCACCCGATACTACGATCTCCGCTTCCGGCAGCAATATACCACCGTCTGTGTCCTGCATTACTGTCTCCTTAGGAGCAGCAGCAAAGTCAGCATCAGTAAGATCAGCAGAAAGTTTTTCTATAGTTGCATTTGAGCCACCAGTATGTGCTACTTCAAAGGCATTCTTCTTAACCGCTATGATCTTTACATCAGATGTAAGGGCCACATCGGCGAAGGCCTTGCCTGAGAACACACCGCGTGTAACTACAAAAGATCCGCCATCTGTTTTTGGCAGCGTAGTTACGTTGGTTGCCAGCGAGCCATTTAAGCGCACCGCCAGTTTAGAACCAACTGCCGCGCCAACGTTAGAGTTAGAGAATACAAGTACTTTAGCGCTCTCCTGCTGGGCCGCTTTCGCGATTACTTTTACATAGGCATCTGCAACAAACTGATTCAGGCGGCTGTCAGCATCGTACAACACTTTGCTTATTCCGTGCTCACCTAGTTTGGCCAGTGCATCTTCGTGCACCTCGCCTATAGCTACTGCTGTAGCTGTTGTACCAAGTTGCTGTGCCACCTGGTTGCCGTAAGAGGCAGCTTCTAACGAAGATTTTTTGATCTCCCCGTTAAAGCCTTCTACAAATACTAATACAGACATGGTTATAGTACTTTAGCTTCGTTTCTTAATAATGAGATTAATTCACCGGCATTTTCAGCGTCGATCAGTTTCACGCCGCCTTTTTTCTCCGGTTTACTGTAGCCTACATATTCCGCTTTTGCTTCTGCAGAAACAGGTTCTACTACTTGCAAAGGCTTGGTACGGGCCGTCATGATGCCGCGCATGTTTGGTATACGGGGCTCCGACATTGGCTGCTGTGCGCTGGCTACAAATGGCAGTTTTACTTCCACCACTTCTTTGCCACCTTCTATTTCACGCTCTAAACGGGCTGTGCTGTCATCAACCAAATCCAGTTTAAAGGCCGGCGTTACCGACGGAATGCCCAGCATCTCGCCTACCATGTTGTGTACCTGGAAGCCGTTATAGTCGATAGACTCTTTGCCCATCAGGATCATGTCGTAATTGTTCTGCTTTGCAATAGCCGCTATCTGCTGCGCTACAAAGAAGGCATCCTTCGGATTCGCATTTACACGAATGGCATCGTCAGCGCCGATTGCCAGCGCTTTACGGATGTTTGGCTCGGCATCTGCCTCGCCTACGTTCAGTACTGTTACATTACCGCCTTTTGCTTCTTTCAGCTCAATAGCGCGTGTCAGCGCGTACTCGTCCCATGGGTTTATCACGAACTGTACACCGTTCTTATCAAACGACTTGTTATCGCCTGTAAAGTTGATCTTGGATGTGGTATCCGGAACGTTACTGATGCAAACTAATATTTTCATATAATAAAATAGTTAGCTTATTAAAAGTTAAATTTGTTGCGAAGTTAGTTAAAATATAGCCAAATCGAAATGTCACAAGATAGAATAGCACAACTTCATAAATTCCTGGAAGAAGACCCGAATGATCCCTTCACGATCTATGCCCTGGCCATGGAATATAAGCCCACAGACCAGGAAAAAGCACTAGCCTACTACACACAACTCCTCTCTGACCATGAGCGTTACGTGGGTACGTACTACCACGCAGCTAAGCTGTACGAAGAGTTGGGACAAAACGACGAAGCAGAACGCATCTATAAAAAAGGAATGCTCATCAGCAGGCAAGAAGGTAACCTGCATGCCTTCTCAGAATTGCAGCAGGCGTACAACAAGCTGATGGGCCTTGATTACGAAGATGACTAAACTGCCGGCTGCATGAACCAAAAATAGTATGCATGCAGCATATTTCCAAACTATACTTATATAACTTATTTAGGGTGGTTTTGTTACGGTGGGGTTGTGGTTAATCTTTAGTTTATAGTGCTTAAAACTTAGAAGGATGAATAACTGGAAAGAATATCTGGAACGTAAGTTTTCTGACACATCTCTTTATGAAATTGAAGATAAGACTGACCTGAACTCAAGTGGTTTTTACACTATAAAATCAAAAACAAATCAAACTATAATTGATTTTATCTGGCCTGATGAAGATTGGTATACTATAGAAGACATCCAATTTTATAGTAAATCTGCGAATGGTTGGTCAGGTGAATTTGACAATTTGGAATTTAACAGCTTTAATCCTAGAAGTGTATCTTATGTAGATGAATGGTTATCTATTCCGATTAATAAAGGATGGATAAGTGAAGAGTTTTACATAAATGAAAAGCTATTTAAGGCTGTTTCTTATGTAAACGACCAGCACAAAAAGGGAAAACGGCTGTTAGTTGATTTTAATTTTGGTTGTCTTGGACTGATTCTTTTTCCAGTAACTTTTATTTTAAATTTTGCTCTGGATAAAGGATTACTTGGAGAAAAGAAAACTATAGTTGTAGAGCCAATTGAAATGTCAACTTAACTTGCCGCCAGGGCGATCTTGTTGTTCTAATCTCGCAATAAAAGCTATGCTCAGATCTTCCTAGTCGTTATAATTTTGTAGGGACAGGTCGCGACCTGTCCGCTCGTGGACTGTAACTATAATGGCAACTATACCAACAGCAGAATTTTAATCAGTAAGAGAAAGCAGTTGTGTTATAGTAAAAGCCTGTCTAACCCCAACCACGGACAGGTCGCGACCTGTCCCTACAAACGCGTGACGGTAAACTATAGCAAATGCTACCAACTATAAAACAAAAGAGCAGCCTTAAACCAGCTGCTCTTCATATTTTAAATCAAACTATAGTTTACCCGCAAACATGCTCCAGGAACCGGACTTTGGTGCTGCCAGGCACTAACTTCAAACCTTTAGGTATGCCGTGGTGCGAGTCTTTGTAGTGGTTGGCGAACCAAACCTTGTAACTTTCTTCATCGGTCCAGTAAGTCATCAGCCAGATCTCGTTCTCATTCTCCTGCGGGTACATTACTTCCAGCTTCAGGAAACCTCTCTCCTTGTCTACCATGTGCGGGCGGTTCTTAAAGGCTTCTCTCACTTCTGCTGCCATATCGTTGGCGATGGTAAACGTACTCAGGGCTATAAACATATTCAGTATTTAAATTCAAATCCGGCTACTTTCAGATTGAATAGCCGAAACTATAAAGTGTGAAATTTTTAAAATTAAGAAAAACCTGACAAAACACGAACTATAGTTGGGAGGAATTTACATCACCCTAATCCCCTCATAAAAAAACAGGAGGGGAAATTAGCCCACCCTATGCTGGCGCGGGTTTGCAACCCGCGTCTAACTATAATGTCGGATTTGCAATCCGACTGGGGCAGAGGCCCAACTATAGTTCATCACGAGCGAGGACGCTTGCGCCATCTAAAAAACTTAATCCCCTTGTAGGGGTTAAGGTTGGGTTTGGATTCCCCAACTATAAAACAAAGAGCCACCCGATTAAACAAAGGCAACTCTTCTGAAATTTCCATTACCCCCGCCTGTTTTTAGGAGGAGGCTGTGGGAGATATTACGATAGCGTCAACACCAAATCATCTGTATTAACCAATGAGCCTTCAGGCAAATGAATGGCCGAGATCATGGTGTCAGCTGTGGCAGTTATAGTTGTCTCCATTTTCATGGCTTCAATAATAAACAGCGGCGTGTTCTTTTTAATTGGCTGCTCTTTTTCGACCAGTATCTTAGAAAGCATTCCTTGCAACGGTGCACCAACCTGTTTCGGGTTGGCTTTGTCTACTTTTACGTGCTGTACCTTTTCCACCTTCACCGATCTGTCGCGCACATCAATGTTACGGGTCTGGCCGTTCAGTTTAAAGAACACCGTACGTTCACCATCTTCATTCACGTGCCCCAATGACTGGTATTTGATAACTATAGACTTTCCTTTAGCTATGTCGATGATGGCTTCTTCGCCGGGCTGCATACCATAAAAGAACAGGCGGGTCGGTATTTTAGCCACTTCACCGTACTCTTCCAGGTGCTTGTGATAGCCTTCGTACACTTTTGGGTATAGTTGATAGCTTAAGAAATCAGTGTACTTGGTATGGCCGCCAAACTTCTCCTGGAACTCCGCAAACTCCTTGTTAAGGTTTATCGGCTCCATGTGTTCGTTTGGCCTGTCTGTGAATGGCACTGTGTCTTTCAGGATGATCTTCTGCAGCTTTTTAGGGAAACCACCCACCGGCTGGCCCAGGTCGCCTCTGAAGAAAGACTGCACCGATTCCGGGAACGAGATCTCATCGCCGCGCTCCAGCACATCTATAGTTGTCAGGTTGTTGGCAACCAAGTAAAGCGCCATATCCCCTACTACTTTAGAGCTTGGCGTTACTTTTACAAGGTCTCCAAACAGTGCATTAACCTCGGCGTAGGTCTCTTTTATAGTTTCCCATTTATCACCTAAGCCCAACGCATTTGCCTGCGGACGAAGGTTAGAATACTGCCCGCCCGGAATCTCATGGTGATACACTTCTGCTGTTCCGGCTTTCAAACCAGACTCGAACGGATAATAATACTCACGTACCGTTTCCCAATAATTGGAGTGGCGGTTAAGGCTTTGCTGGTCGAACTCGCGGTGGCGCTCCTGGAAACGCATAGCCTCCACCATAGAGTTAAAGTTTGGCTGCGACGTTAAACCTGACATCGATCCCAAGGCCACATCCACCACATCAACTCCGGCTTCAATTGCTTTCAGGTAAGTAGCAGATTGTATGGATGATGTATCGTGGGTATGGAGGTGTATCGGAAGTTTAACTGTATCGCGCAGCGCTTCAACCAGCAGTTTTGCAGCGTATGGTTTCAGCAGGCCGGCCATATCTTTTATAGCCAGTATGTGAGCGCCGCTGTCTTCTATTTGCTTCGCCATCTGCAGGTAATACTCCAGGGTATACTTGGTCTTGGCAGGATTCAGGATATCGCCGGTGTAGCACATAGAAACCTCGGCCAAACCGCCTGTACGTTTGCGTACAAAATCAATGCAAGGCTCCATGCTTTTCATCCAGTTCAGCGAATCGAAGATGCGAAAAACATCCACGCCCGTCTCCCACGATTTCTCTACAAAAGACTCAATCAGGTTATCAGGATACGCCTTGTACCCTACCCCGTTCGAGCCACGGATAAGCATCTGTAACAGTATGTTTGGTACGGCTTTACGGATCTGGGCAAGTCTGTCCCACGGATCTTCGTGCAGGAAGCGCAGGCACACATCAAAGGTAGCGCCGCCCCAAACTTCCATACTGAATGTCTGCGGATGGTCTTTGGCAAAAGCCTCTGCCACCTTCATCATATCAAACGTACGCATGCGCGTCGCCAGCAACGACTGGTGCCCATCCCGGAAAGTGGTATCGGTATAGTGTATCTGCGGATCTTTGCGGAGCCATTTCGAGAACTCGTCGGGGCCTAACTGCGTGAGCAGGTCTTTGGTGCCGGGCTGGTATTCTTTGTTCAGGTTAAAGCCGTGATAATCCGGCTTGGTCAGCACACGGTCTTTGTCAACTTTCTTTACATCCGGGTTGCCATTAACTATAGTTTCGGCCAGGAAGCCCAGCATTTTAGTAGCGCGGTCCTGGGGTTTTTTAAAGATGAACAGCTCTTTATGGTCCTTTACAAAATCAACAGTGGCATCGCCTGAAACAAAAACAGGGTGGTTAATGATGTTCTGCAGGAACTGTATGTTGTGCTTCACCCCACGGATTCGGAATTCATCAAGGGTGCGCGACATTTTCATGGCGGCATGGCGCAGCGTTGGTGCCTGCGCCGACACTTTTACCAGTAACGAATCGAAGAACGGGCTCACTTTTGCGCCCTGGTATACACTGCCCTGGTCAAGACGAATACCGAAACCACCTGCACTCCGGTAGGCTATAATGGTACCATAATCTGGTTTAAAGTCCTGTTCCGGGTCTTCGGTGGTGATACGGCACTGAATGGCTACGCCGTTTGCACGAACGATATGGTTCGGCCCCAACTGCACTTCTTCATGATCTAATCTATAACCGTCGGCTATAAATATCTGCGTTTTTATCAGGTCGATACCGGTTATCATCTCCGTAACGGTATGCTCAACCTGTATGCGCGGGTTAACTTCTATAAAGTATATGTTATTGGTGTGCGGCTCAACCAGGAACTCCACTGTACCAACGTTATTATAGTTTACCGCCGAGCATATCTTAATGGCATAGTCGTATAGTTTCTGACGGGTTTCTTCATTCAGGCTGATGGCCGGAGCTACCTCCACTACCTTCTGAAAGCGGCGCTGCACCGAACAGTCGCGCTCGAAAAGGTGCGTTATGTTGCCATAATTATCAGCCACGATCTGGACTTCGATATGCTTCGGGTTCTCTACATATTTCTCCAGGAAAAGCGTATCGTCGCCGAAAGCTTTAAGGGCTTCGTTCTTTGCTTCAAAAAAGCCTCTTTCCAACTGCTCGTCATCCCTAATCACTCGCATACCACGACCGCCACCACCTGCAGCGGCTTTCAGCATTAGCGGGTAGCCAATACGGTGAGCTTCTTCCAGGGCCGTATCATAGGTATTCAGGTCAAGTGTGTTGCTCTGAATAATTGGGACATCGCAGCTTAGGGCTACTTTTTTGGCAGCTATTTTATCACCCAATGAGGCCATTACTTTTGGCTTCGGACCGATAAAAATGATACCGTTATCAGCGCAGCGCTGCGAAAAATGCTGGTTCTCAGACAGGAAACCATAGCCCGGGTGAATCGCATCAACGCCGTTCTCTTTCGCAATTTTTATGATGGCATCAATATCTAAATAAGGCTGCAGGGGCTGGTTATCCTTGCCAACCTGGTAAGCTTCGTCTGCTTTGTAGCGATGGAGAGAGTAACGGTCTTCATACGTATAGATGGCAACCGTTTTAATATTTAATTCGGTGCACGCGCGCAACACACGTATGGCAATCTCGCCACGGTTAGCAACAAGTACTTTTTTTATGTTCATAAAGGTGAGATGAAAATAGTAAGTATAAATAGTCGCTTCGGCGCACCCCAGCTGGCTACGCACCCAACTTTAAATTCCTAAAAAAGAGATAACAGTGTTATTTGCCCGGAATAAATTGTAAAAACTAAACTTTGTAAGGCACCCGTTAATACCGATTTTTGATACATAAGGTTATACTCTAATTGCACTATATTTCAACATTACCGTGAGGGTAATTTTATAGTTTAAATTACAAAACAACCAGACATTTAACGCGCCAGCTATAAACTATAACCTGCATTGCATATCTTTGACCAATGCTGAAACAACTGGCTATACTTCTATTGCTGTTCTGTATGCTGTTGCGGTTTACTCCTGCGTCGGCTGCAACTATAGTTTCAGCAGATTCCGGGCAGGTTAATAAGCAGAAGTTGCTGGTTTTAGGCGCTGGCTTTACAGCCGGATATTCCGCAATGATTGTGGGGCTTAACAACGCCTGGTATGCCGAACAGGAACGAACAGATTTCCATTTTTTTAATGATAACAGCCAATGGCGGCAGGTTGACAAGGCCGGGCATTTCTGGGGTGCTTTTCACCAGAGCCGCGCCGGAATAGATATGCTGCGCTGGGCTGGCGTGCCTGATAAAAAAGCAATTCTTTATGGCGGCTTGCTGGGTGTAGTACTTCAAACACCTGTAGAAGTGTTTGACGGATACCAGAAAGATTACGGCGCATCGGCAGGTGACTTAATTGCGAATACGGCAGGCTCAGCGGCTATAGTTGCCCAGGAATTGGCCTGGCACGAAGTAAGAATTATGCCGAAATATAGTTTCCATACGACACGCTATGCAGCTGAAAGACCAAATGTATTAGGCAAAAGCTTAGCTGAACAGGCACTCAAAGACTATAACGGGCAAACGTATTGGCTATCAGGTAATGTAGGTGATTTTCTGCCCAAACAAAGTAAGTACCCGAAGTGGTTAAGTATTGCTGTGGGTTATGGCGCCGAAGAAGTAGTGTACAACCACGAAGCCACAAACTATAGATCTGGTTTTGATGCGCATCGCCAGTATTACCTCAGCCCCGACCTGAACCTGTTGCATTTTAAAGGCCGAAGTAAGATTCTGAACACCGCTTTGTATGTATTGAGCATCGTAAAAGTGCCTGCCCCTACCCTGGAATATAACCGCAAAGACGGCTTTAAGCTGCATGCGTTATACTTCTAAAATCCACACCCAAAACATTCGTATCTTTGCTATAGTTGATAGGTAGGTACAGGAGTTTTTACCCCCCCTAACCCCTCCGAGGAGGGGAATTATCTGATAAATCCTTATTCCCCTCTTGGGAGGGGTTAGGGGGGGTTTATGTTGGCTGAAATTATCGGCATTTATAAAAAGACCATTTACAAATAAACAAACTATGAACGTAGGAGACCGCGTGCGACTGATGTCTGGTCGCGAGGAAGGCATTATTACCAGGATTCTGGATAACAATATAGTTGAAGTTGCCATTGATAACGACTTTACCATACCGGTAGCTCGCCGCGAAATTGTGGTGATTGCTGCCGAGGAGAACAAGTACATGCGTTCTGACGATATAATTGAGGCACCAACACGTAAGCAGCCACCTGCACCGGTTTTGACTGAAAAAGGAATTTACCTGGCCATGGTACATCAGTCGGAAGAATTACTGGCGGCAACTATAGTTAATAACACTGATTACGATGTGCTGTTTACCACCGGCGAAGAGCGCAACAACCAGTACCGCGGCCTGCAAAACGACAAACTGGCTCCGAAAGCTACGCGGGTTATCTCGCATTACCACCTGAAAGACTTTGAAAAATGGCCAAGTTTGGTGGTGCAGTTCCTGCAGCACAGAAATGGTGCCCCTGCTTTGTTTGAGCCGGTTACCAAACGTGTACAATTCAGAGCCAACTCTTTTTACAAAAGCAAAAAAACGGCCCCGGTACTTAACAAAGAAGCTTACCTGTTTCAGCTCGACACTAAACCAACTATAGTTGACACTGATAAAATTAAAGAGCAGTTAGCCGACAAACCAGAACAGAAAGAAAACTATAAACTACAGGCCCCGGAGCACGAAATTGACCTGCACATCGAAAAACTGACCGAAGACCATACCGGCATGAGCAACAGCGCCATGTTAAAACTGCAGCTAGAGACTTTTCAGAATGCATTGGACAGAGCTATGGCCGCCAACATGCACGAGATCGTGTTCATACACGGGGCAGGCAACGGCATACTTCGCAAAGAGATCCAAAAACTACTGAGCCGCACACCAGGCATTAAATTCTTTGAAGACGCCAAGAAGGAGAAATTCGGCTATGGCGCTACGTTGGTGAGAATAAAATGAGTTAAAGAGTTTGTGAGTTTAGGAGTTAGAAAGTTTTTAAATCTTTAATTCCTAAACTCACAAACTCTTTAACTCTTAAACTAAAAAAACGCTACTTTTGTAGTCTATAAAAGAGAAAAGCAGCAAGCCGTCTTATCGCTGCGAAGAAATTCGGAGAGGAAAGTCCGGGCAACGCAGAGCATCCTGCTTCCTAACGGGAAGGGTCTGTTTTGGTGACGAAACAGATACAGCCAGTGCCACAGAAAATAACCGCCAGTGTAAGCTGGTAAGGGTGAAAAGGTGCGGTAAGAGCGCACCAGCGGCTGGGTAACCAGTCCGGCTGGGTAAACCTCAGGAGTTGAAAGACCAAATAGGCCGGCAGCGTCTTGCTTCGGCAGGACTAAGGGCTGCTCGTCCGATGTCGGTGGGTAGGTCGATGGAGCCTGTGCGCGAGTGCAGGCCTGGATAAATGATAAGACGCGCACCTTCGGGTGTAGCGACAGAACC
Source organism: Pontibacter populi (assembly GCF_040278685.1). Taxonomy (NCBI): domain Bacteria; kingdom Pseudomonadati; phylum Bacteroidota; class Cytophagia; order Cytophagales; family Hymenobacteraceae; genus Pontibacter; species Pontibacter populi. The sequence goes on along the minus strand of NZ_JBEOKT010000014.1, from coordinate 6,127 downwards.
CGGCTTACAGGCTTGCTGTTTTCTTTTTTATAGTTTCACGTCTCCCCTGTTTACATTCCATTTCCCTGCAACTATAGTTCTGTTTGCCAAGAGGTATACAGCGATGTTTGTTATCTTTGCACCGCAAAATGTACAAGCCATGGCCGACCTCAAACTATACGACCCGTTCCCGAAAATGCAGTTCACAGATGAGCACTGCTTTTTGTGCGGCACAACTATAACTACAGCTGATAGAACACCGGTTTTCGGTGAGTGGATGCAGGATAACTATAACCTGCGCGACAAAGAACTGCTGCTGCTCGATAAAAGCGTTACCACCTTCAACCGCTTAACAATCCCCTGCTGCCAGCATTGCCATACCAACTATATACTACCACTCGAAAAAGAAATAGAAGCAGCTGCCGAAGCTGGTTATGAAGGCATTAATTCACTTGACCCGAAAAGACTTTTCCAGTGGATTGGCAAAATGTATTACGGTACGCTGGTTACAGAACTGATCAAAGAAAAAGACCCGTTAATTCTGCCTGAGAACCCGGTAAGCGAAAACCCGCAGATGCTGGGCAAGTTCAAGACCTTTTACCAGGTGCTGCAGTCACTGCGCGTGCCTATGGAGTTTTCTGATTTTCTGCCCTGCTCCCTGTTTATTTTGCAGGTTGACCCAACCGAAGACGAACTACCATTTGAGTACCAGGACGAAATTACAACTATGGCTTTCAGTATTAAACTTGGCCCTGTGGTTATAGTTTGTAAACTGCTAGATAACGGCATTATCCGGAATGTACTGAACAGGCTTTATAATTTAACAGAAGGTCAGAAATTACATCCGATCCAGGTAGCAGAATTTAAAGCCCGTGTTTTCTATGCCGCTTACATCTTTAATGTGGTCCCGGATTATTTTATCAGGCCGGGCAAGGCAGATGATGAGCTCCTAACTATAGATACGCTGATTGACGACATCACCAACGATGTGTTCAACCCGTTTGAGCCGCTGGCTTACGCACACATGCTCGAAGAAATGCTGAAACCCTGGAGCATCCGTGAACCCGAGATCCTGAAAGACCCCGCTAAGCCCCTCACCTTCCTGACAAACGAAGATGGCACACTCCGGGAAATAACGAGTTTTGAAAAGTAAAACAAAAGGCTTCCGCTAAACTGCAGAAGCCTTTTTCATTGAGTTACAACTATAGCTTCTTAATTCTCGATAATAAAACTAACACTTACATTAGAGGTAATAACAACTTCGCCGGCAGCTATCGTTGGACCTTCAGATCCGGCGCTATCCTGCATCTTCATCATGGCTGCTTCGGCATATGGCATTGGCCTGCCTCCCGAGGTGCTTTCGTTTATAGCGTAAACCCTACCAACCTTTGCACCCAGTTCGGTAGTAAGCAAAGTAGCTTTTTGTTTAGCATTATTAACTGCAAGCTTACGTGCCTGGTTTCTGTACTTCTCCATATCCGACACCTGGAACGAAACACCTTCTACCCTGTTCACACCCGCACCATATAATCCCGACATAAGATCATCGAACTTGGTCAACTTTCGCACCAGCACCGTCATAGTCTTTTGGGCAGTGTAAAAATCAGGCGTAGTACGGCCATATTCCCCACTTGTATAGATAGGGTAAATACTCATATACGAGGTCTGGATATCTTTTTCGCTGATGCCCTGCTTTTTAAGGTATGCAATGATAGCAGAGGCTTTAGAATCAGCTTGTTTTCGAGCCTGTTCAAGTGTTTTTTCACGCACATCCACGCCCATCGTTAAAATTACCTGGTCAGGCTGCACACGCACTTCACCAATGCCATTTACATTTACCAATGGCGGCATAGTCTGTTGTTGGGCCTGAACCTGTAGCAGCGTTATTGTAAATAATGCCAGCAATACAAATACGCTCTTTTTCATAAGTTTATAATTTAAGGTTGGGATTAATATAGTTATCTCCTATATAGCCGGGATTACAAATCTTGTACCACAAAACCAAAGTACAGAAAATAAAAAAAGCCTTTACCGTAAAAGGCAAAGGCTTGCAATCTGATTCTTGCTACTTATTCAGTAGCATACTCATATTCATCATCCATACTGTAACGAGCCAATAATACAGCTCCAACAGTTAAAACTCCGGCGGCAAGTATAAGCTGTGTGGTTGTTAATTTTTTTGAAGCTTTGACTATAATATTACCTACATCCTGTAGCAGATCAGGTAATTTTTCGTGGTTGCCCTGCATCACATGCATCACCGACTCAATCGTTTTAGACATATCGTGAGGCTGTAGCAACTTTAGCACACTTTCTTCCGAATTATTGTTCTTTCCTTTTGCTTCGTTACTATTAGTCTGGTTCTGTTTATTATCGTTTTCCATAGTTCTTTTAGTTGAATTTGCGACTTAGATATTAATCAAGTTTGTATTTATACGATATTTCGTACCATTGGAGGCTATTTACGAAACTGTTCTTCCTCCATATTCTTCTACCATTTGTGTCATACGCTGCACCAGGCTATTCTCATTCACCATCATACTGGCAGGAAAACCAACGCTCAGATCATTTATCTGTAAACTCTGTGAATCAGAATTATAGTTGTACTTCGCATTTATTCCTTTTTCGCTTATGTTTCCTTCGTTACCCTGCAACGTAAGTCCCAGTTGTTTCAGTTTATCTTTTAAATGATTAAAAGCTTCCGGACTTACACTGGTAAAATGTACTTGCTTTGACATATAGTTTTGTTCTTTGATTATAGTCTGTAAATCTACAATAACGGTATAAATAAACTAATTGTTAAACTATAACTGGTAGAGAAGCGAGGCAGAAGATATATCGGGATAAAAAATTTACTTAATTTAATCTCCCTCGTATTTGTTTTTAGCAAACAGCCTATTATCTTTGCACCGCAATACAGCAATTGCACGGTCCGTTCGTCTAGGGGTTAGGACTTCAGATTTTCATTCTGGCAACAGGGGTTCGATTCCCCTACGGACTACACGATAACCCATTAAAACCCGCTTATTTCAACAAATAAGCGGGTTTTTGCTTCCAGAGTAACAGAAAAGTAACAAAAAAGATTTTCTAAGTTGTTAACCGCTTTTTCTTTTCTTGTTTGAGCTCCTACCCGATTAGCACTTTCTTCAGTATTTCGTTTTTCGCTCTACCTATTCCAGCTGCTACCTGATAGCTTATGTCCTCTCCATGTACGGCTGCCAGCTTATGATCAACACCTTTTCTTCAGGTAGTAAATATCCATAGTCATAGCAGAAGTGATAGGCATTCTCTTTTGGGTGCGGTACAAATGTGTGAGTAGCAAACGCCAGCTGCTGCACCCACTGCAAGTTCTTGGCTAACTATATACAGGTGAAAACTTAAGCTGCTACTTATTGCTGTACCTGGCCTCTATAAAAACGAATAGACTATAGCAGATCAGACCAAGCGCCACTGCCCCCAGCAGGTAGGCTCCGTAGGAGGCACTTTCAAGAAAATAGAAGGCACTTCCCCCAGCACTCTTCTTGGCGCCCAGGGCTGCTCTTACAAGCAGATAGCTAAAGATGCCCCACACGGCGCCACGGGAGACATGGCCTATCTTTCCTGTCTTAATCATTAACTCTTCAGATTTGTGGTCTAAACCAGCCTCCTTTATCTTGTCCCGGTACCCTTCAGAGAGGCCTTCATAAATAAAATAAGCCCCGCCCAGACCAATGAGTACTGCTCCGAAGAGAAGCAGCCACTGGCCCATGGGCTTTTGCAACACCTCCGTAATGAATGTCTGCTTGATGCTATCGCTCCCAGTGCCGCTACTCATTGCCAGCCTGCCCGACAGGAACGCCAAAAACCCATAGAATGTCCCGCTGGCTCCGTAACGGGCCCTGTAGATAAGCCCCCTGATGCCGGTGCCTTTTTCTTCCGTGTCGGTAATGGCCTGCAGCAGCCTCCAGACACAGTAGCACGCCAGACCGATGGAAAAAAACAATAACAGAACCTTCCCCAGGAAAAGCTCCTCTATAAAAAGGAAAACCTCTTTTCTGTTTATCTCCTGTGCCTCCTTACCAATCTCAAAAGCCGCCGCCAGTGCCAGCACTCCCAGCAGGAAGTATACAGTGCCTTTTGCAACAAGGCCCACCTGGGCAAAGCGCTTTACCCATTTGGGGGGAATGGCAGGGATATATGCAGCAGGATCTAATTGCTTCAGTTTCATAAGGTCGGAGTCTCTTTGAGACAGTTGGTCTGCTCCTACACAAATCCAGCTTGACGATTTCTTACTTTTATAGGACTTAGGCTCTTCAAGCTATACGTTACCCATTAAAGTATCCCTTGTATGTGGTATATGTTCTAAACGGCAACAGAAAGCAATAAGGTAATGGGGTATCCGATGCTTCATGTATTTCTAGTATTTACCCTCTGTTGGGTACCCGGCAGCGCCGGGTAAAAAGCCACTATACTTGGGTTATACCAAAAACATCTTCTTATTAAAGGTTAAAACCAACAACTCATGCTGCTCAACTTGTTACAGCTACTTGCCGGTTTTATTCTCCTGATCTTTGATTTATATTTATAGAAAAAGGCCACAGTTAGCTCTATTTTAATAGCAGCTTTAACTTTAAAAAATGTGTGCACTTTAAAGTTAGCCTCCACGCTGAGTGAAGCTATTGCAACATCTGTTCCACTTCAAAAAGAGATAGGATGGGCTTCGCTTCAACAGATGTGTCTCTCTTAATTAAAGCAAAGCAGCAGTAGTTCATGCACAGAATACTGCTGTTTCCATCCTTTAGAAGGTAAAGTGGAATTTGGCTATAAAATGCTGCCTACTGCTATGCTGCCTACTGCTGCCTTCTTTTAGCCTGTTCTTCAAGCGCCTTGAGCTCGTGCTCAGCCTCCTTTAGCCGATCATTGGCAGCCTTTTCCCGCTGCCAGGCTTCTTCGGCCAGTCGTTAGGCTTCCCGCACTTCAGCCTCTAACCTTTCCACCTGCTTTTGCTGTGCGGCCACGGCTGGATCATCAGACATGCTGTTCCCTATAATAGCTGAACAGCTAGAAAATATCCAAAGCAGCGCCCAGACTCCTATGTATGTAACTACTCTTGTTGCTTTCGTAGTTTTTTGATGTTGGTATTTTAGTTGGAATTTATTCCTGGAACTTTACTTTCTAAAAAGCTTAACGATAAAGTAAATAATACCCACCACAATAGCGATGATGATCAAAGCTACCCAGAACCCGAATTCCAGTACATCACCGACAAAATCACAGCCAGATAGGGTAAGCGAAAAGAAGATGAACAGCAAGCTTAGGAGTAAATGTATGTAGTTGTTTTTCATATGTTCTTATTTACATGTTATACATAGAGCAACAGGTGCTTCCTATAATTTGTACCTGTTACAATACACTAAAGTTACAATTGTTCTTGGCCACTACCATACCAGCGTGCGCTGCTGCTTCCATCAGACAAGTCCAAACCAGCTCAATGCAGCCAGCAGGCACAGCAGCACTCCCGCCCCGGTCTGTGCAAAGTTTTGCCACTTGACAGTCACTTTTCTACCTACATTCAGGCCTAGCCAGGTGTAGAGCACAGAAAAGGCTGCAATGGTAGCTGCCAGCAGTAAAGGAGATATGTTTACATGTCCCAACCCGATGCCAAAGCCGGCCAACAGGTTATCCAGGCTCAAGCCTAGCTCGAGTAGGACAAGGTCTTTCCAGGTGGTCAACTTATCTGCCAGCTTTCGATCTGTCTTTGCTGGCTTGATTGCTGCGTAAAAGGCCAGTACCGCAAGTCCCAGTAAAACTAGCACTGAAAGCACACTACCAACTTCTCCCACCACTGTAGATGCTTTTTCACCGGCCCATACTCCCAGTAGGGGCATCAAAAACTCAAACACCCCAAAAACAAGAAAGATGCGCCACCGACGCTCCACTTGTCCCAGTGTCCCAAGTGTCAGGGCGGCCGCCAGGTTATTGGATCCAATCACAAAGCCCATAAGAAGAAGGGTCAGCACCATATTTAAATAGCTATATTATTTTGCAGCACTATATTCTTTCTTTTTCGGCTCACCTACCAAACCGCTTACTAATCCAGGTAGTACTTGAGCAGCAAGCCGTTGGCATCGAGTGTTTGAGCAGGAGGATTATCATCTTTTTTAATTTT